>JAOUET010000046.1 GCA_029858605.1 Coriobacteriia bacterium
CAACGTCACCCCGTTCACTGTGGCCGGATGCTCGTTGGCATCCCCTCCATGCGTGATCATCGTGCCGACACCTTCGTCCGTGTACACCTCGAGCAGCAGGGCGTGTGGGACCGTCCCGTTGAGCACGTGTGCGCGCCGCACCCCACCGTGCAGCGCGCGCGTACAAGCCGCCACTTTCGGGATCATGCCTTCTGCGAGAGCGTCGCTGGAAATCATCTCTTCGGCTTCCTCGAGGGCCAGCGCGCTGATCAGCGACTCCTTGTCCTCGAAATCGGCATAGAGCCCGTCGACGTCGGTCAGGAAGATGACCTTGTCCGCAGCAAGTGCCGCTGCAAGCTCGCCCGCGACCAGATCAGCGTTGATGTTGTAGGACCCGCCATCATCACCTGCAGCAACTGTCGCGATGATCGGGATGAAGCCGTCGTCGATGAGATTGAGCACGACCGTAGTGTCGATGCCGACAATCTCGCCGACGCGCCCGAGCTGCGGGTCTTTCTGCCGCGCGCGAATGAGATTCGCGTCGTCGCCGGCGATACCCACCGCAAGCCGTCCGTGCGCGTTGACCGCCGAGACGAGCTCCTTGTTCACCTTTCCGACGAGCACCATCTTGACGAGCTCCATGGCCTCTGGGGAAGTCACCCGCAGTCCGTCATGGAACTCGACCGGCATGTTGAGACGCTCCATGTAGCTCGTGATCTCCGGCCCGCCCCCGTGAACGATAACGGGATTGATGCCGACGAGCTTCATGAGCACGATGTCGCTCGCTACGTGCTCCCGCAACGCGGGATCGGTCATGGCGGCACCCCCGTACTTGATGACCACGGTACGACCCCACGTACGCTTGATCCAAGGCAGGGCCTCGGTGAGCGTCGTCGCTTTGGCGAGAAGGTCTTTCACGGGTAGTCCCTTCGTTTCTTCGGCGTGCATGTTCCCCCACAATCGAGTCGGGCGCGGCGCCGGCGCCGCTAGGTTCGGTAGTCCCCGTTGATGCGCACGTAGTCGTACGACAGATCGCACGTCCACACCGTGGCCTCGCACTCACCGACGTGCAAATCCACCACGACGTCGACTTCAGGCTCGGACAGTGCTGCCGAAGCCGCCTCCTCGTCGAAGCTGATCGCCATCCCGTCGAGGCAGGTAGTCAGACCCGCAAAGGTTATCTCCAGCCTGTCCGGGTCGATCACAGCCGAGGAGTTTCCGATGGCCATCGCTACTCTGCCCCAGTTCGCATCGCCGCCGAAGATGGCCGTCTTGAACAGCGATGAGTTCGCTATCGCCATCGCCGAGGAGAACGCATCGTTCTCGGATGCCGCCCCGCACACGGTGACTGTGATGAACTTGGTGGCGCCTTCCCCGTCCCGGACCAGCATCCGCGCAAGCTCGGCACTGACGTGCTCGATCGCCTCCGAGACTTCGGCGAACGCCGCCGTTTCGGGCTTGATGGGTGGTCCCGCGGCGGCCCCGCTCGCGATCAAGACGGCGCAGTCGTTCGTGGAGGTGTCACCGTCCACGGAAATCCGGTTGAACGTCTTTTCGGTGGCGCTGAGAAGCGCTTCGGCACAAGCCTCGGGTGTCAGCGGGGCATCTGTCGTGAGGAACGCGAGCATGGTGGCCATGTTCGGCATGATCATTCCGCTGCCTTTGGCTATGCCGGCGACCGCATACCTGGAGCCCTGGACCTCGAAGGAGACGGCGACCTGCTTCAGGAACGTGTCCGTCGTCATGATGGCCTCCGCCGCGGCGTCGCCATCGGCGTTGTCTAGAGCTTCGACCGCATCGGCGATCCCCGTCATGAGCGCCTGCATTGGGAGCCGCTCGCCGATCACACCGGTCGAAGCGACGAAGACGTCCTCCGGCTCGCAGCCCAAGGCGTCCGCTGTGGCAGCCGCCATTGCCTCGGCATCGGCGATGCCCTGTTGACCGGTGCAAGCGTTGGCGTTTCCGGAGTTCGCGACGATGGCACGGAGCCGACCGTCGGCCACATGTCTCCGCGATACCTGGACCGGTGGGGCCGCAAGTGCGTTCTTGGTGAAGACGGCGGCAGCCGGCACGGCTTGTTCGGCTGCGATGACGCAGACATCGCGCTTCCCCGACT
This sequence comes from Coriobacteriia bacterium, assembly GCA_029858605.1. Classification (GTDB taxonomy): domain Bacteria; phylum Actinomycetota; class Coriobacteriia; order Anaerosomatales; family JAENZW01; genus JAENZW01. The sequence continues at coordinate 2,096 of JAOUET010000046.1, forward strand.
TCTTCACGCCCGCGCTGACGCCGGAGGCCAAGAACCCCTTTGGAGCGACTATCCCGCCTTCGATGTAGTTGTACTGAGGCATCCCGTCCCCCTAGACGACAGGCATGGGCGTCGAGAGCCCTGCCGTCTCCTCGTGGCCGAGAACGATGTTCGCGCACTGGATCGCCTGGCCGGACGTACCCTTGACGAGATTGTCGATCGCACATGCGGCGATCAGCGTTCCCGTGTGCGCGTCGACCGCCAAGCCGATGTGCGCCCGATTGGAGCCCTTCACTTCTGCCGTGGAGGGCATCGTTCCAGCATCATGCACTGTGACGAAAGGCTCGTCGGCGTACCTCTCGCGGTAGAGCGCAACGAGCTCCTCAGCCGAGAAGCCCCTGTCGAGTTCGAGATAGACGGTGGACAGTAGTCCGCGCGTCATCGGAACCAAGTGCGGGCTGAAGGTCACCCGCATCTCGCGCCCGGCTGCGCGAGAGAGCATCTGCTCTATCTCCGGAGTGTGCCTGTGCGTGGCGACCTTGTAGGGCTGGACCGACTCGTTCACGGTCGGAAAATGCGTGCCAGGGGTGGGGGTCCTGCCGGCTCCCGAGACACCGGACTTCGCATCGACGACGACGTGGCGACCCGCGGTCGCACCCGATTCGAGCGCCGGCAGCGCCGCCAAGATCGACGCCGTCGGGTAGCACCCGGGACAGGCGACGAGCCTCGCACCGGTCAGCGATGCCCGGTTCATCTCCGGCAGACCGTAGACGGCCTCAGGGAGCAGGTGTTTCGCCGAATGCGAGACCTCGTACCAGCTTTCGTACGTCTCGGCATCTGAGAGGCGGAAGTCGGCGGATGCGTCTATGACGAGGATTCCTGCTTCCAGCAGGTCCGGGGCTATCGACATCGCGGCAGTATGCGGTACGGCCAGGAAGACGACGGTGACGCGCTCCGCGACGGACGACACGTCAGGATCCTCGTAGGCGAGATCGGTGTAGGCAGCCAGCGCCGGATAGACCTCTCCGACAGCGCGACCCGCTTGGGAAGCCGACGTGACGACGGAAAGCTCGAGGTGCGGGTGCGCCAACACGAGCCTCGTGAGCTCGACGCCCGCATAGCCCGGAGCCCCTATGATCGCGACGGAATCCATTGGCCTGCCCCCATCCTGGTTCAGAATGAGGGCATTGTACGCTGAAATAGGATATCGGTCAAACAATATTCGCTATTTGTGTATTTTGGTGCAACCTTAATGCATCACAGGCGGGACATCATCCGTCAGCTATGCGCGCAACTCGGCGCCGACAGCGCTCGCCACCTTTCGAAGCAGCTTCTCATGTTGCGGCCGAACCTCTTCGTCCGTCAGCGTCCTGTCGGAAGCCCTGTACGTGAGCGCGTATGCGAGACTCTTCTTGCCCTCGGGCACGCCCGCTCCCATGTACACGTCGAACAGTCGCACGCCTTCTAGCACCTTGCCGCCGGCCGAAGTGATGGCTTGCTCCACCCTCTCTGCGCTGACCGACTCTTCGACGACTAGCGCGATGTCGAGCTCGACTGCCGGAAAGCGCGGAATCTCGCTGTACTGCCGCAACGGCACCGCCGCCGCGGTAAGTACGTCCATCGCCAGTTCGAACATGACCACGGGACCATGCGCATCGAAAGCGTCGAGCACCCGCGGATGCACCTCTCCGACCCACCCGGCTACCTGGCCGTTCACGATCAACTCAGCACTCCTGCCCGGTTGCAGCCACGGGTATTCTTCGACCCTGACCTTGAACCGCTCAACTCCGAGATCGGAGACAAGTGCCTCGACAAGACCTTTGCCATCGAAGAAGTTGAGTTCCGGCGAGCGCAGCTCGGCCTGCGTTCGGTCTCGCTCGTCGGACGCCTGGGAAGGCTTCGGGTCGTGCCATTCGGGCGAGTGCCAGCGACCCGCGAGCACGCCTGCGACCCTGGCACCTTCGTGCGGCTGCTTGCTTCCCGCCTCGGTCCAGAAGACGGTGCCGGCCTCGTAGAGGTGAACGTTGTCGACATCGCGTCGCTGGTTGTAAGAAACGGAGCGAAGGAGCCCGGGGGCGAGGGTGCGACGCATGACCGCCTGCTCTTCGGACATCGGGTTCAGCAACTTGACCGGGACTTCGCCAGCTGGAAGGTCCCATCCCAGACGGTCCATGTCGCCAGGATCGCCGAACGAGTACGTCATGGTCTCATTGAGGCCGGCGGCTCGCAGCGTTCGCTCGATCCGCTCGCGCCAGCGCTGCTCGTAGGTGAGCCTACCGATGCGTTCCCTTCCGCCGGGTAACGTTGACGCCACACGCTCCATGCCCCACACGCGCACGACCTCTTCAATCAGGTCGACCTCGCGTTCGATATCGGGGCGGAAGGTGGGAACCGTCAAGTCGAACGTCTCGGGACCACCCGCAACACCGAGACCCAGGCTGGTGAGGATGCCTTCGACCTCTTCGGCCGAAATGTCCGTGCCGAGCACATCGTTCAGCCGCGAGATGCGCAGCGACACACCTCTGGCCTCGGCCTTTCGCGGGTACTCGTCGACGATGCCGGGCGCCACGTCACCATCGCAAAGCTCGGCAAGCAGCGCCGCCGCCCGATCGGCCGCGTTGGCGCAGCCGTTCGGGTCGACCCCTCGCTCGAAACGCATCGACGCCTCCGATATCAAGCCGAGCGACCGGCTGGTTCGGCTGGTGCACGCGGTGTCGAAAGATGCCGACTCGAGCAGGATGTCGACGGTTTCCTCGCAGACTTCGGTGCTTTCGCCTCCCATGACGCCGGCCAGCGCAATGGGACCGGTGGGATCGCAAATCAGGAGCACGTCGGTGCTCAGCGCGCGGTCCTGTCCATCCAGTGTCGTGAGGCGCTCCCCCTCTTTGGCGCGCCTGACGATCACGTGCGCGTTTCCTTCTTCGTCGATACCGAGCTTGCTCGCGTCGAACGCATGCAAGGGCTGGCCCAACTCGAACATGACGTAGTTCGTGATATCCACGACGTTGTTGACCGGACGCTGGCCTGCAGCGAGAATCCGTTCGATCATCCAGTCAGGCGACGGCCCTATCGACACCCCGCGTATGAGGCGCGCCGTGTACCGCGCACACAGGCCCGGGTCCTCGATCGTCACGCGCACGGATTCGGCGATCGGCTGCCCTTGCTCCTTCGGAGTCGCCGAGGGTATCGTCGCCTTTCGGCCGGTGATCGCGCCGACTTCACGCGCAATGCCCGCCATCGACAGGCAATCCGGCCTGTTCGGCGTGACCTCAAGCTCCAGCACAGTGTCGGCCGTGCCGTGATACTCCGCGAAGGGGGCGCCGACAGGGGCGTCCTCGGGCAAGACCATGATGCCGGACTCGTCAGCGCCGACACCGAGTTCGGCCGCCGAACAGTTCATTCCTTCGCTCGTGATGCCGCGCAGCTTGGCCTTCTTGATCTTCATCCCGTTCGGCAGCTCAGTGCCGATAGTTGCGACCGGGACTTTGTCGCCGGCCTCGAAGTTCTGCGCACCGCAGACGATGTTGAGCGGTTCCTCGCCGCCTGTGTCCACGGTTGTGACCCACAGCTTCTCGGCCTCCGGGTGACGTTCCTTCGTGAGGATCCGGCCCACGACCACGCCTTCGAGAGACGCTCCCAGGGTTTCGACGGCCTCGATGACCGTGCCGGTCATGTCGAGTCTTTCGGCCAGCTCCTCAGGGGCCAGATCCACGTCGACCAGCTGCTTGAGCCACTTGAGCGATACCCGCATCGCGTCCTACGTCCTTTCGCTGCTCGCGGGCGCCTCTCGCCCGCGAATCGTCTTGCCGATGGCCCTACTTCAGAACTGCCGCAAGAACCGCATGTCGCCTTCGACCAGCATGCGAAGGTCGGGGATGTTGTACTTCAAGGCGGCGATCCTCTCGACCCCCATGCCGAACGCGAAGCCGACGTAGCGTTCCGAGTCGACTGCGACGTACTCGAATACGTTCGGGTCGACCATCCCGCAACCGAGGATCTCCAGCCAGCCGGTACCCTTGCAGAACCGACATCCCGCTCCGTCGCAGATTCCGCACGAGACATCCACCTCGGCGGACGGCTCCGTGAATGGGAAGAAATGCGGGCGGAACCGCGTGCGGCGATCGCGCCCGAACATCTCCTTGCAGAAGTAGTCGAGAGTCCCTTTCAGATCGCCGAAGGTGATGCCTTCGTCGACCACTAGACCTTCCACCTGATGGAACTGCGGCAGGTGACTGGGATCGGCGATGTCCCGACGGTAGACTCGGCCCGGGGCTATGACGTAGAGCGGCGGCTTCCCTTGCTCCATCACGCGTATCTGGACCGGGCTCGTGTGCGTGCGCAACAAGACGTCCGACTCACCCGTGGAGTCCACCGTCTCCATCGAGAGGTCCTGGACGTAGAACGTGTCCGACGCCGCACGCGCAGGGTGTGCCGGCGGGTGGTTGAGGGCGGTGAAGTTGTAGTAGTCGAGCTCGGCCTCGGGCCCTTCCGCGACCTCATATCCAAGGCCGAGGAATATCTCCACTATCTCGCGCGTGATCATGTTGATGAGATGCTCGCGACCCGGAAGACGTACCCGTCCGGGCAGTGTCACGTCCACGGCGCCGGCGGCGACGCGAGCTTCCAGATGCGCCTCTTCGAGGTGGGCACGCCGTTCGGCCAACGCCTTCTCCAGCGACTCGCGGACGTCGTTCGAGGCCTTTCCTACTGCGGGACGCTCCTGAGGCGAAAGCTGTCCGAGGCCGCGCAGCACGCCCGTAAGTAGACCCTTCTTGCCGAGGTACGCCACGCGTACTGCATCGAGACTCGCGAGGTCCTCAGCCGAGGCGATGGCCGCAAGTCCCTCATCCCGCATCTCTTCCAGTTCTTCGGCGACACCCATGCCTGACTGCCTCTCCTCGTTCGGTTCCATCACAAAGAACGGAGCCGACTCCGCCCCTGGTCTATCCCAAGGACGGGAGTCGGCTCCCGCGGTACCACCTCGGTTGACCCGCTCTCGCGCGGGCCCACTTCGTTGCGCCGTCGATTGCACCGTCGACGCATGCGCGGCCTCTCATCCACGCGGTCCCTCTAACGGGGGATCCGGCTTCCCTACTCGTCGCACGCAGTGCCCTTTCAGGTCGCGGCTGCTGGAGTGAACCGATCGCGCTATCTCCGGGGGTCCTTGCAATCTACGGGAACCCTCCCTGTGCGGATACGTCTGCGCGACCGCCTCTCCGTCAGTGCCCTGTATCCGATTGGTTTTGTAGTTTAGCATCTCGCTCCCCCGACTCGAGACGCAAGATACCACCGAGCGGGACAACGCGCACGACGCGACCCACGACCTCGGACCTAGCCACTCGCTCCCGGTCCGGCACGACGTTGCCATCACCTCGGGTCGTCAGCGAGCCGTCGGTGTGCACCGCCGAGACCCGGTGCAGCACGGCCCGACGCGCACCGGGCTCTCGATACAGGATCACGTCACCTTCGCACACGTCTCCGAATCGCGCGACCACACAAACGTCACCCCTCCTGATGCTCGGCACCATCGAATCACCGGCAACGACGGCAAGTTTGACGAACCTCGATGCCGAGAGCGCTGCAACAAGCACGACCACCCCGCAGAGAGTCCGGGCGCGAGACACTGCTAGTGCACCTGCTCGGCGTCCACGTACAAGGTCATCTTGACGTAGTCCCCCTCGAGATCGTTACCTGCGTCGCCAGGTAGCCCCACGGCGAGATGGACGTTCGCTGCCGCGCGCGGCGCCAACGTCAGTGGGGCCGTTCGAAGGCCGGAGATCGGCCCGTCGTACAGAACCGTGCCGTCGCAAGTCGCTCGGCAACTGAGTGCCTCGAAGAACGCAGTGATTCCGGCCTTCTTCGCAGCAGTGATGACGACCGTGCAGGGCAATGAACCGTCGTTTGCCACGGCAAGTTCGCGAGACGTCGTCTCGCCCGGAGCGAGCGAGTCGATCGAGAGCGCGGACTGTGTCGGTTCGGCCGACACCTCCACCGTTCCCGCTCGGATGATGTTCTCCGGAACGGAAGTCTGCCCCGTGAAGTATGCGGTAGCCGCAACCGCGGAGGCCACGACCGCTACCGATGCCGCCAGTACGATTGCCTTCTTCATATTCCCTCCTCGTTGCTGCCGACCGAGAGGAGCCCGGCGTGACTGATACGTGCACGGTGACGTCTCCGGCAACGGCATCTTCGCGCAGGCGTCGAAACGCGATTCCACCAAGAGCTGAATCGGCGCTACCCTTGCGTGGTGAACGGGAAACGGCTACCGGGTAGAACCCCCGTAGCGATTGGGAAGGAGGGTGTCGTGAAGGCCCATGCGATCGCGACAGTCGGAGTCGCTTTGGCGCTCGTCCTTGCTGTGACGGCATGCCGCAGCGACGACGAGGGAGGCCCGGCGAACGGTGAGACCAGCGGCGTCGAGACGACCTCGAGCAGCGCCCCCGCGCCGCCTTCTGCCTCCTCCCTGCCCGAGGACGCCGCGACGCTCCTCTGGCAGGGAGTCAACGACGAGGACTACACCTCATGGGATGCTGCACCCGGCTTCACAGCGCGTCGACCGGCCGCCGGCCCTCACGGCGACGAAGTCATGGTCTTCGTCAACGACGCGGTCGCCGATCGGCTTCGCAAACAGGACGCTGGGGGACTCCCCGCGGACTCCGTGCTCGTGAAGGACGTCTACACGAACGGCTCGCTCGACGCGATCGCGATCATGCAGAAGACTGACGACTTGCGATGGTACTGGGCCGAGTACGATACGGACGGAACCATCATCGCAGAGGGACTCGAGATAGCTCTGTGCGCAGATTGCCACTCCGAGGGCAAGGACTTCGTCCGCTCGTTCGACGTCCCGTAGGCTAGACCGTTACCTGCTCTTTCGCAACTTCCACGAGCTTCGCGAAGCTGTCGGGGTCGTTGACGGCCATGTCGGCCAAGATCTTGCGATCGAGCTCGATCCCGGCTCGCTTCAGGCCGTTCATGAACACGGAATACGACATCCCGTTCTGCCGCGCGGCGGCATTGATGCGTGTGATCCAAAGACGGCGGATCTCGCGCTTCTTGTTGCGACGGTCGCGATAGGCGTACTGCAGCGAGTGCTGCACCTGCTCCTTGGCCTTCTTGTAGTGCCGGCTGCGAACGCCGTAGTACCCCTTGGCCTTCGAAAGGACGGTGCGGCGCTTCTTCTTCGCCGTGACGGCGCGCTTGACTCTAGGCATGGTCGATCACTCCTCTGGGGATATCCGAAGCGTCGGCCTAGCCGAGGCCCAGGTTCTTCTTGATTACACGCTCGTCGCTCGAGTGGACGTAGGAATCCTTGCGGAACGCGCGCTTGCGCTTGGGGCTCTTCTTCTCGAGGATGTGGCTCTTGAAGGCGTTGCCTCTCTTGATCTTGCCGGAACCGGTGACCTTGAAGCGTTTCGCGGTCCCCTTGTGCGTCTTCATCTTCGGCATGTCGTGTCACTCCTCACTACCAGCTCCAGCATCGACCGGCTCTTCTTCTACCGAAGAACCCGCCTCCTGCTTGGCGTCTTTTGCTTCCTTCTTGTGCGGGGCCAGCAGCATGAACATGTTGCGACCCTCCAGTTTGGGCTGCGCCTCGATGAACGCCAGCTCCTCTACCTCGCCAGCCAGACGTTCGAGGATGGCGAGCCCTCGCTCCGCGTGCATCATCTCGCGACCGCGGAACATGATGGTGACCTTGACCTTCGCAGCCGCCTCCAGAAACCTGACCACGTGACGTTTCTTCGTCTGGTAGTCGTGCTCGTCGATCTTCGGGCGGAACTTGATCTCCTTGACGTGGATCACGGTCTGGTGCTTGCGAGCCTTCTTGGCCTTCATGGCCTGCTCGTACTTGTACTTGCCGTAGTCCATGATCCGACACACGGGCGGATCGGCGCTCGGCGCGACTTCCACCAAGTCGAGACCCTGATCGTCGGCGATTCTCAGTGCGTCCGGCGTGGCGAATATCCCGAGTTGGGACCCATCGACCCCGATCAACCTCACGCGAGGCGAGCGGACACGATCATTCACGCGCGGTTCGGTCGTGCTGATAGGCTGGTCACCTCCGTATCTGGCGGACGCCATATGTCGTCCGCTCCCTACATACAAAACGCCCCGCGGAACCGATTTGGCTGGCCGACGGGGCGACATACTGCCGAAGATGCATGACGGCTCTTCGGCTTCTCTCGACCAGACAGCTACCTTGGTGCGGCGCCGCAAGGTGGGGACCATACTCCGTCCCTCGCAAGAGGGCCGAGGGTCCCACTTCGTTCGCTATGCGATTGTCGGAGTCGAAAGTATAGACGTGATGCTTGAGATTGTCCACGTCGCCGGGGACTCGGCGCAGGCGTCAGTCGAGGCAGGCGGCGATGCTCACGAGCAACCCTTCGGCCACCGATCGCGTGCCTCCGAAAACGTAGCAGGACTCGATTCCGCCGACGTGTGCCGAAAGCCAGCTTCGCGTCTCTGTCGGCAGCTCCGTTCCGCTCGTCAACAGCAGGACCCCGCCCTCGCGCCCAACGACTGACCCGCCCGTGAGGGCATCCGGGAGTTTCGCCGCCAAGCCCACGACGTTGTCGCGAAGCCATCCGTTCGCTACCGCGCCCTCGGCGATGTCGGCGGCTGTCGAAAAGCGCGTCCGACCCGACCAGCGATGGGCGCCCAGAGCACCGCACACTTCAGGCGAGACCGTGTTCGGACCCCCTCCCACCACTACCGTTGACGGACCAAGCTCGGCCAGCACTCGACTGGTCGCCGCTGGGACCTCAGACGCCTTGACGAGCAGAATGGGAGCGCCCATGCGTGCCGAGATCGGCGAGAGGGCAAGGGCGTCGAAGAACTTGCTGGCGTCCGCCCCGTTCGCGACAAGCGCGACAGACGGCATCTCGGCGCCGCGAAGCACACGCATCCGGCGCGCCACGGCTGCCGCGAGGTCGTACCGGCCACCGGTGGAAAGCAGGCGGTCTTTCGTAGACGCGCCTCCCAGCGCGCTGCGGATGTCG
>JAOUET010000232.1 GCA_029858605.1 Coriobacteriia bacterium
AGGTCGGTGGCGCCGCGCCGAGACATCAGCTCTCCCCAGCACCGGGCAATCTGACGAGCAAAGACGCCACGATCTCGTCGAGTGGGCCGACTGCCGTGAACCCTGCAGCTGCGGCATGTCCGCCACATCCGAGCTCTCGAGCCACGGCTCCGACGTCGAAGCCGGTCTTCGAACGGAGGTTCACGCGCACTTCCCCATCGAGGAGACGGACGAGGAAGGCGACGTCTATCCCGCCGAGCACGCGCACTACGTCAACGAGGTTCTCGGTGTCCTCGGAACGCGCGCCGGTCTCGACGAAGTCTTCCTGTGAGACGAACGAGTACGCCACGCGCCCACCATTGGCCAGTGTGATCCGGGACATCGCGCGCGAATCGAGAACGAGAGCCTCGGGGGCGCGGTTCTGGTAGACGAGCCTGGCCGTCTCGGCGGGGTCGACTCCTGCATCGACCATCGCGGCGGCATCGCGGAAAGCCGTAGGCGTTGTGTTCTGGTACTGGAAACGTCCCGTATCCGTGAGTAGCGCCACGTATAGGCAGAGGGCTATCTCGTGGGTGACGCTCACCTCCAGTCGTTCGATCAAGCGCCAGACAAGCTGGCCGGAGGAAGCGATGTTGCTGTCGACCACGTTGACGGCGCCGAAGAGAGAGTTGTCCGGGTGGTGGTCGATATCGATCACGGTCTGCGCCCCAGTGGCGAGAGGCTCCGCCTCGCCGAGGCGTTCGAGGGAAGTCGTGTCGAGCGCCACGAAGACATCCGGAACCTCGACGTCGGCGGCGCGCATGAAGAGCCCGTAGCCCGGCAAGAAGGAGTACGTGGGCGAGACAGACTCTTCCGCAAGGACCGGGACGGCGGCTATGCCTGCGTCTCTCAAGGCGAGCGTGAGGCCTAGTACCGAACCCACTGCATCGCCGTCCGGGTGAATGTGCGCCGCGACTGCCACGGACTTCGCGTGTCGCAGGTACACCGCTGCCCGGTGGAACGGCGTACTCACCTATCGTCACGCTCCTCCGCGTCTTCGTGATCGACGAGCGAAGGAGGGACGTTCTTGAGCGCCTCTGTGATGCGCATGCTTTCGTCGACGCTGTCGTCGATCTTGAAGCGAAGCTCCGGTGTGAAGCGGAGCCTCACACGACGTCCGAGCAGCGAGCGGATGCGACCCTTGGCAGACTCGAGACCCGCAAGTACTTCGGCGTAGCGTTCCTCGTCGCCGTGGGCAGTCACGAAGACATCGGCCACCATGAGGTCCGGAGCGATTCGCACAACCGTCACCGTGACGAACTCGAGCCGAGGATCCGAGACCTCATCCGCAAGTATCCTAGCCAGCACTTCTCGGAGAGTCTCGTTGAGTTTGCGCGTGCGGGGCGTCTGCTTCACGCGGCCCTTCCCTTATGCTTCGCGGGCGACCTCGATGGTCTTGTAGGCCTCGATGACGTCGCCCTCTTTGATGTCCTGGAAGCCCTCGACGCCGACACCACACTCGTAGCCCTGCTTGACGGACTTGACGTCGTCTTTGAAACGACGCAGCGAGTGAAGCTTGCCCTCGTAGACGACGGCGCCGTCGCGAACGAGACGCACCTGATCGTCGCGGTGAATCTCCCCTTCGAGCACGTAGCAGCCTCCCACGACGCCAACCTTGGGCACGCGGAAGAGTTCCCGTATCTCGAGACGGGCTGTGTCTTCTTCGACGAACTCAGGTGCCAGCATGCCCACCCGCGCGGCGTTGATGTCTTCGATGGCCTGGTAGATGACCTTGTACAGGCGGACGTCCACGTTCTCCTTCTCGGCAAGCAGTTTGGCTTCCGGGTTCGGACGCACGTTGAAGCCGATCACGATGGCGTCCGACGCGTCGGCGAGCGTCACGTCGGTCTGGGTGATAGCACCCACTGCCGAATGGATGACGTTGATGCGGACCTCGGCCTGGTCCATCTTCGCGAGAGCGTCCTTCAGAGCCTCGATCGAACCCTGGACGTCGGCCTTGACCACGAGGTTGAGGTCTTTGATCTCCCCCTCCTGGATGCGTGCGAAGAGGTCGTCCAGAGAAACGTGCACCTTCTTCTGATGCGCAAGGAGTCGCTGTTTGAGAGAGCGCTCTTCGGCCAGATTGCGCGCGTCTCGCTCGCTCGCGAACACTCGGAACTCGTCACCGGCGCTCGGAACGCTGGACAAGCCGAGGACCTCGACAGGATCGGCGGGACTGGCGGCGTCGATGGTGTGGCCGAGCGGATCGACGAGCGCACGGACTCGTCCGTGGCTGGTGCCGGCCACGATTGCGTCCCCCACGGTCAGCGTGCCGCGCTGTATCAGGACGGTTGCCACGGGACCTCGACCCTTGTCGAGCTTCGCTTCTATGACGATGCCGCTGGCATGAGCCGAAGGATTCGCTTTGAGTTCGAGTACGTCGGCCTGGAGCAGGATCATCTCGAGCAGTTCCTCGATGTTGGTGCGTTGCTTGGCCGAGACATTCACGAAGATGTTGGTGCCGCCCCATTCCTCGGCGACGATGTCGTGTTCTGTCAGCTCCTGACGCACGCGATCGGGGTTCGCGCCCTCCTTGTCGATCTTGTTGACGGCGATGATGATCGGAACGCCGGCTGCCTTGGCGTGGTGGATGGCTTCGACGGTCTGCGGCATGACGCCGTCGTCG
>JAOUET010000047.1 GCA_029858605.1 Coriobacteriia bacterium
GCCACGATCCTGGAGATGGCCGGTGCGGTCGACGCGGACGCGGCTGAGTTGCGCGCGAAGTGGGACGGCGCGGGAGTCATCTCCGTGCTCAAGGAGCAGATCATGCACCGGCGAGCGGTACAGTGGCTTATGGATGAAGCGAACGTGGAAGTGATAGAGAAGGAGCCCTCCGACGAGGACGCCACCGACGCCGAAGACCTTGAGGAGTAGAGATGTCGCACGATGCCTTCAGCCTGGTACCCATAGTTGTCGAGCAGACCTCGCGTGGGGAGCGCAGCTTCGATATCTACTCACGACTGCTCAACGAGCGCGTGATCTTCCTGGGTCACGACGTTGACGACCAGATCGCCAACCTCGTGATAGCCCAGCTTCTCCATCTGGAAAGCGACGATCCCGAGAAGGACGTGAGCCTCTACATCAACTCGCCGGGGGGATCCGTCACCGCAGGTCTGGCGATCTACGATACGATTCAGTACATAAAGTGTGACGTGTCCACTATCTGCATCGGCCAGTGCGCATCGATGGCGGCAGTCTTGCTGGCATCTGGTGCCGAAGGGAAGCGGCTCGCGCTGCCCAACAGCCGCATACTGATCCACCAGCCGTGGGGCGGCACGCAAGGTCAGGTCACGGACATCGAGATCCAGGCCAAAGAGATGCTCAGGATGCGAGACACACTCGACGGCATTCTTGCCAAGCACACCGGGCAGCCTGCCGAGAAGATCCACCGCGACACGGAGCGAGACAACATCATGACCGCCGAGGAGGCCAAGGAGTACGGTCTCGTAGATGCGGTCTTCGTCAGCCGAGGCAAGGAAGCGTAGCGCAATGAGCCCGAAGCCCGAAGGACCCGAACACCTGAAGTGTTCGTTCTGCGGGAAGAGCCAGCGCCAGGTCCGCAAGCTCATCGCGGGACCGGGCGTCTATATCTGCGACGAGTGCATCGATCTGTGCAACGACATAGTCGCGGACGAGCTCGACGTGGAGCAGCCCGCCAGCCTGTTCGAAGAGGACCTGCCGACGCCGCAGGAGATCTACGAGGCGCTGAACCAGTACGTCATCGGCCAGGAGCGTGCGAAGAAGGTCCTTTCTGTCGCCGTCTACAACCACTACAAGCGCATACAGGTTGCGCCGAAAGACACAGACGAAGACGTAGAGCTGGCCAAGAGCAACATCCTGATGCTCGGTCCCACCGGTTGTGGCAAGACTCTTCTCGCGCAGACCCTGGCCAGGATCCTGAAGGTGCCGTTTGCGATCGCCGACGCTACCGCGCTGACCGAAGCCGGCTACGTTGGCGAGGACGTTGAGAACATCCTGCTGAAGCTGATCACCGCGGCGGACTTCGACGTCAAGCGGGCGGAGGTCGGCATCATCTACATCGACGAGATCGACAAGGTCGCGCGTAAGGCCGAGAACCTGTCGATCACCCGCGACGTATCCGGAGAAGGCGTGCAGCAGGCGCTTCTCAAGATCCTCGAAGGAACCGAGGCCGCCGTCCCTCCACAGGGTGGCCGCAAGCATCCGCAGCAGGAACTCATTCGCATAGACACCACGAACGTCCTCTTCATTCTCGGAGGTGCGTTCGTCGGTCTCGAGAAGATGATCGGCGATCGCATCGGCAAGAGAGGCGTCGGCTTCGGTGCGGACCTGGCCGACGCATCCAGGCGCCGGCAAGGTGAGTTGCTGGCACAGATCCTCCCGGAGGACCTACACCACTTCGGCATGATTCCCGAGTTCGTCGGGCGTCTCCCGGTACTCACGCACGTCGAGGAACTTGCCGAAGGGGATCTCGTGAGCATCCTCACCGAGCCCAAGAACGCGCTCGTGAAGCAGTACCAGCGCCTGTTCGCGCTGGAAGGAGTTGACCTCCGGTTCACCGACGAGGCCCTGCACGCCGCTGCGAGTCAGGCGCTGAAGCGCGGCACGGGTGCTCGCGGGCTTCGCTCGATACTCGAGAGCCTGCTACTCGACACGATGTACGAGCTGCCTGATTCCGAAGACATCGAGTCGGTAGTGGTGACCGAGGAAACGGTGGCCGGCCACGCAGGCCCGACCCTTGTGCGTCGCGGCGAAGCTGAGGCTTCGGCTTAGAGGGGGATGCCGAAGGCCGCGCCGATCGGCGTCTCGGCACGGCCTTCGAGTTCGCCGTCTCTTTGGCCCCTAGACGGCGGTGCTTCTCAGGTTCCGAGCGCGTGCGACGTCGTTGGGGTACATGTCGCTCGGAACGCTGTCGAACCCACGAGCCTCGGCAATCTGATAGCGCATGCAGCTGGTATAGTCGCTGCCGCAGTAGCGGGCTTCGAACAGACCGGCAATGCCCGAGAAGCCGTCGAGTCGTCCTTTAGAGAAGAACCGACAGGTGTGTCGATACGCGCATGCCGCCATGTTCGGCTCTCTCCAGAGGTTTGGGCAATTCGCCCGTCTGTAGTTCCATGCTGCAGGCATCGGAACGACGAACGGTTTACATTAGGGTGTAAAAGGTAGAGTGTGACCGTTCGCACCGAGTTTGCGATGGACGGTCGGTACGGCGAGGAAGCCGGACGGCTTTCAGGAGGCCATGTCGGCGAGCAGCAGAGACAGCTTGTCGTGGTCGTTCGGGTAGAGCGTTCGCGGCACTTGTTCGCGGCCAAGCTCCTTCGAGAGTCGGTGACGTGCGCAAGACTCGAAATCGCCGAGACAGTACCGCTCCCGATACAGCCTCGCGACACGCGGCATGTTCTGCAGCCCCTCGGCGAAGAAGGATCTGCAGCTCTCGCGCATCCCACAATCAGCCATGTGGACCTCCCCGATGAATCGCCAGCAGCTTCCGCCAAGGGTGCCTCCGTATACACTCATAACGCCTGCGTTGTCGGATAGGTGACGGCTTGATGTAGGTTCTTGTGACAAGCACGCGACGCCGCGAGTAGCCCTATATGCGCATCAGACGTTGTCATAGAATCACAGCAACCAGCTTCGGAAGGATGAAAGCACAGTGACGGAGTTGCCCAAGGCGTACGATCCGAAGGCAGTCGAGGGTCCTGTCTTCGAGTCGTGGATGAACGGTCGCTACTTCGAACAGCCCATCGTAGAGGGCGCTGAGCCGTTCTCGATAGTCATCCCACCCCCGAACGTCACGGGCTCTCTTCACATGGGGCATGCCCTCAACAACACCATCCAAGACGTCTTGATCCGGCGGGTGCGGATGACCGGCCGACCGACACGCTGGATCCTAGGCACGGATCACGCCGGCATAGCGACGCAGAACAAGGTCGAGCAGAAGCTCGCCGGCGAGGGACTCTCGCGACACGACGTCGGACGCGAGCGCTTCATCGAGATGTGCTGGGAGTGGCGCCGGGAGCACGGGAGCATCATCGTCGAGCAACTGAAGCGCATGGGGTGTTCCTGCGACTACTCGGACGAGTGGTTCACGATGGACCCGAGCTACCAACGTGCAGTCCGCAAGGTCTTCGTGGACTGGTTCGACAAGGGGTTGATATACCGCGGCGAGCGCATCATCAACTGGTGTCCGCGATGCTCGACGGCCCTCTCGGACATCGAGGTGGAGCACGAGGATCTCGACAGTCATCTCTGGCACTTGAGGTATCCGCTGAGAGAGCCGGTCGGCGGTGTCGATCATGTCGTGGTCGCCACAACGCGTCCCGAGACCATGCTGGGAGACACGTGCGTAGCAGTACACCCGGATGACGACCGCTACACTGCACTCGTCGGTGCGACCGTCGTTCTGCCGCTGTTGGGCAGGGAGATCCCCTTGGTCGCCGACGACTTCGTGGACCCGGAGTTCGGGACCGGAGCGGTCAAGGTGACACCCGCGCACGACCCAAACGACTTCGAGATATCTCAGCGCCACGCCTGCCCGAAGGTCAACATCCTCAACGCCGATGCGACGATCTCGGCGGAGGGCGGACCGTACGCCGGGCTCGACCGCTACGAGGCTCGCAAACGGGTCGTCGCGGATCTCGAACAGCAGGGCCTGCTCGTCAAGATCGACGACCACGTGCACTCGGTCGGCCATTGCTACCGCTGCCACACCGTGGTCGAGCCCTGGCTTTCCGACCAGTGGTTCGTCGATATGAAGCCGCTGGCGACGCCGGCCATAGAGGCAGTGCGCGACTCGAGGGTCGCTTTTCACCCGAAGCGCTGGGAGAACGTGTACTTCCACTGGATGGAGAACATCCGCGACTGGTGCGTCAGCCGCCAGCTTTGGTGGGGGCATCAGATCCCGGTGTTCTACTGCGATGCCTGTGGCGAGATGGTTGCGAGTGAAGAGGACTTGTCGACCTGCCCGAAATGCGGGGGCCCGGCACGCCAGGACGAGGACGTGCTCGACACATGGTTCTCTTCGGCGCTATGGCCCTTCGCCACGCTGGGCTGGCCCGATCCCGATCCTCGGCTCGACTACTTCTACCCGACGAGCGTGCTGTCGACGGCCCGGGACATCCTGTTTCTCTGGGTGGCACGCATGATCATGAACGGCCTCTACTTTGCGGGCGACGTACCCTACCGGGACGTCATCATCCACCCGACGGTCTTCAATGCCGAAGGCAAGCGCATGAGCAAGTCGCTCGGCACGGGCGTCGATCCGCTCGACCTCATGGAGCACTACGGTGCGGACGGCATGCGTTTCGGTCTCATGCTGCAGACGACTGGGAACCAGGACATCCGCTTCTCCGAGGAGAAGCTGGTGGCCAGCAGGAACTTCGCGAACAAGATATGGAACGCCAGCCGGTTCGTGCTGATGAACCTCGGCGAGGACTACGTTCCCGGGCCGCCCTCAGCCGCGACTGTGGCCGATGCCTGGATCCTCTCGCGGCTGGCACGCCTGGTCGGCACGGTGAGCGAGGGTCTGGACACCTACGACTTCGGCGATGTGTCGCGTTCCCTCTACGACTTCTTCTGGAGCGAGTTCTGCGACTGGTACATCGAACTCTCGAAGCCGCGACTCGTGGGAGGTGAGAAGGAGGACTCCGAAGAGGCCGTGAGTCGGGCTCGGCTCACCACGCAACGCAACCTGGTGTTCGTGCTCGAGGTGGCACTGCGCCTCCTCCACCCCATGATGCCCTTCGTTACCGAGGAGATATGGCGGCGCCTGCCGCTCGCCGAAGAGGGCGTGGCCGACTCGCTGATGGTCGCCCCCTGGCCCGATGCGGTCGAACTCGCAAGGTGGCTCGACGACGGCGCCGAGCACTCGATCGTCGCGTTGCAGGAACTGGTGACGGCGATTCGCGGGATCCGCGCCAGGTACTCCCTTCCGCCCAAGAGCCTGGTGGATGTCGTCGTGAAGGCCGGCGGCGCCGACGAGATTCTCGTGCGGAATCTCGCGGAGCAGGCCATGACACTGGCTGGCGCAGGGACGCTCGCCGTCAATCCGGACGCGACGAAGCCCCCGCATGCCGCAGCGGCGGTAGCCGCAGGTGCCGAGGTCTACGTGTCGCTGGAGGGGTTAGTGGATTTCGAGTCCGAGCGCGCCCGTGTAGCCAAGGAACTCGAGAAGACGCGGGCGGGTCTGCAGACGCTCGAACGCAAGCTGGCCAACGGAGGCTTCCTGGCCAAGGCGGCTCCCGAGGTCATCGAGAAGGATCGTGCGCGGGCCGAGGACTTGCGCGAAACGCTGGGGACGCTGGAAACTCAACTTGCGGAGCTTGCCGAGTAGAACGGAAGAATCTCGTGGGCGCGCAGGGCGGCACCTCTTACGAACGGGCTGTCTCTACTCTTGTAGAGGCGCTGAAGTTCGGAATCCACCCGTCACTCGACGGGATCCGAGTCCTGCTCGAGGCACTCGGTCGTCCTCAGGACGCGTACTCCTGCGTCCAGGTGGCCGGCACGAACGGCAAGTCGTCTGTGACGAGGATGACGGCCGCGATTCTCAGCGCTCACGGGATTCGTGCGGGCGCCTACACCAGTCCCCACATGGACGAGTACCTTGAGCGCATGGAAATCGACGTCGAGGTCGCAAACCCGAATCTCTTTGGGGCCGCCGTGGCCGAGGCGCTAGAGGCTTCCGTGCAAGCTCGCAAGGGTGGCTACTCGGAGCCCTTCACTGAGTTCGAGTTGCTGACGGCGGCAGCGCTGTGGGCCTTCGCCGAAGAGGGCGTCGACATCGCAGTCCTCGAGGTAGGCATGGGTGGACGATGGGACGCGACGAGCGTCGTGGACCCGGCCGTTGCCACCATCACCGGCATTTCCGTGGACCACCTGGAACACCTCGGGGACACTCGCGAGATGATTGCCGCGGACAAGGCCCAGATCATCAAGCGCGCATCGGCTCCGGTATTCGGGCCGGGAACGGCGGGTGTCGACGACGTTCTCCTTGCGCGAGCGGAGGCATGCGATACGCATGCCCGAGCCGTCAGGTACAAGGGGGTTGTCAGTCCTGTCAGCGAAGAACTGACGATACGCTATCACGTCACCAAGGTGCCCGATCGCCCGTGCGGCTCGACACACCTGGATGTGAGAGGGGTTCATGCGTCGTATAGCGATCTGATCGTGAACGCACCGTCGTTTCAGGCTGCGAACGCGGCTACCGCGCTGGCGACGGCTGAGGCAGCGCTCGGACGCGCGCTCGACGAGAGCGCCCTGCGCTCCGCGCTCGTAGGGATGCGGTTTCCTTGCCGATTCGAGCTACTTGCCGAACGCCCGCCGATCATCGTCGATGGAGCACACAATCCGGAAGCTGCGCTTGTGCTGGCCGATGCAGTCCGCGAGGCGTTCCCGCTAAGGAAGCCGATACTGCTCGTCGGCATCCTGTCTGGGAAGGATGCCGAAGGGATCGCCCGCGCACTCGCGCCTGTTGCCTCGACGATCGTGGTGACCCGGAGCAGTTCCAAGCGAGCTTTCGACCCCGACGAACTCGCTCATGTCGTTTGTCGGACGACCGGGATCGTACCGATGGTCTTCGGGGACGTGCGCACCTCTCTTGAGGCGCTGATTAAGGAAGCCAAGGACGGTCTCGTCGTCACGGGAAGCATCACCACGGCAGCTGAGGCGCGCAGGCTACTGCGCGACGGTACCGTCGCGTCAGGTCTGCTAGAATCCCGATAGCTTGCGAGAGCGAGCATGACCACCCCCGCGAGAAGTCGCAGTACTCGGCCATGGAAAGGTAGTACATGCCCGAACTGAGCCAGCTCCTCGACCCTATTCGGTCCGAGATAGACCTCATCAGACAGCTTTGCACTCTCTTCTTCATCGTCTTCCACTTCGCGCTCACGTTCTGGACGTACCGCGACGCCGACCGACGCGGTGCAATGGGCTGGTTCTGGGGGCTCACCGTCTTCGTTTTCGACATTGCCGGCTGGGCCATCTACATGGTCGTGCGACCCCCGGAGTACAAAGCCGACGCCCGCGAACGCGATCTCGAGATCAGGGCGAAAGAGGTGGCCCTCGCTCGCGATCTGGAGACCTGCCCCGCCTGTTACAAGCCCGTCGAGAAGGAGTTCCTGATCTGCCCCTACTGCATGAAGAAGCTGCGTAAGCCGTGCATCGAGTGCGGCAACGCACTCAAGCTGAGCTGGGGAGTATGTCCCTACTGCAAGACCAAACAGTAGAAGATACACGCCCCCGCACGCAGATCCGCCGCGCGCATGCAGGCGGGGTGTTCCGCTTCAAGGAGTGAGCCGAATGTCCGACATCACCGTGAAGCTGCCCGACGGAAGCGAGCTGGCGGTCCCTGCAGGGTCCAGCGTCGCCGACGTCGCTGCGGCTATCGGGCCGAGGCTCGCGCAGGCGGCACTCGCCGGCAAGGTCGGCGGCGAGTTCGTGGACGTGTCGCACGTCGTGTCCGACGGCGACCACGTCGAGATCATCACCGATCGCAGCCCCGAGGCGCTCGGCATTCTTCGGCACTCGGCGGCACATGTCATGGCCGAGGCGGTCAAGCAGCTGTTCCCCAAAGCGGGCTTCGGGATCGGTCCGTCGATCGAAGACGGCTTCTACTACGACTTCGACGTAGACCGCGCGCTTACGCCCGACGATCTCGAACGCATCTCGGAGCGCATGAGTGAGATCATCGCCGAAGAGGCGCCGTTCGTGAGAAGCGAACTCACGAGACTCGAGGCGCTCGATGCGTTCGAGGGCCAGCCGCTGAAGCAGGAACTCATCGAGGAGCTTCCCGAGGACGAGCGTATCTCGGTCTACGCCCAAGGTCAGTTCACGGATCTGTGCCGCGGTCCTCACGTGCCGGATACGGGACGTATCCCCGCGTTCAAGCTGACGAAGGTCGCCGGGGCGTACTGGAGGGGCGACTCGGACCGGACCATGCTCCAGCGCATCTACGGCACGGCTTGGTTCTCGAGCAAGGATCTCGATGCGTACCTCACGCGCGTCGACGAGGCGGAGAAGCGCGACCATCGCAAGCTGGGCAGAGAACTCGACCTCTTCCACTTCGACGACATGGCCGGCTCGGGACTCGTCCTGTACCACCCGAAGGGCGCGAGGGTCCTGTCCACACTGATCGACTGGCTCTCCAAAGACCTCTACGCGCGCGGCTACGTCGAGATTCGCACGCCGCACGTCTACAAAGCGGAGGTGTGGAAGACCAGCGGGCACGCGGACTTCTACGGCGACAACATGTACTTCTTCACGACAGACGAGGGCGAGGGCAGGGAACCCGGCGAGTACGCGGTCAAGCCGATGAACTGTCCTGGAGCCGTGCTAGTGTACGCGGCCGACGTACGCTCGTACCGCGACCTGCCGATGCGCCTCTTCGAGTTCGGCACCGTGTATCGACATGAAAGAAGCGGAGTTGTGCATGGGCTCATGCGCGCCCGCGGCTTCACCCAGGATGACGCGCACATCTTCTGCACCGCCGGGCAGATCGTGCCCGAGGTCAAGGGGATGCTCGATCTCGTCAAGTACATAATGGGCACCTTCGACTTCGAGTATTCGGCAGAGGTGAGCACCAAGCCCGACTACTCTATCGGGAGCGACGAGGACTGGGAGACTTCCCAGAAAGCGCTGATGGGCGCGTTGGAGGAGTGGGGTCTGCCCTACGAGATCAACGAAGGAGACGGCGCCTTCTACGGGCCGAAGATCGACATCAAGGTTCGCGATGCGATCGGGCGCTGGTGGCAACTCTCCACTATCCAGGTCGATTTCAACTTCCCGGAGCGCTTCGACATCACCTACCGCACTGCCGAGAACACGGAGGAGAGGCCGTTCATGCTCCACCGTGCGATCTTCGGGAGCATGGAGCGCTTCTTCGGCATCCTGATCGAGCACACCGCTGGGGCTTTGCCGACGTGGCTTGCGCCGGTACAGGCCGCAATCGTTCCAATCGCGGACAGGCACATGGAGTACGCTGCGTCGGTGCGCGAGCGGCTCGAGGCGCAGGACATACGCGTCGAGACGTATGCGGAGCAAGAGCCGATGCGGGTCAAGATAGCCAAGGCGCAGCAGCAGAAGGTGCCATACATGCTCGTCGTGGGCGACAAGGAAGCCGAAGGCGACACGGTTGCAGTACGCGACCGCGCGCAGGGCGACATCGGCGCGATGAGCGTCGGCGACTTTGCCGAGATGGTATTGGCGCAACGACCGTAGGTCGCACGGGGCTTCTCGAGTTTGCCCAGCTTACCGATGACTTCAATGAAGAAACCCCGACTTCGAGGTGGGCAAGTGAGGCGCGCCGAACACATCACTTCTCGGCTGGGCTTCGTGCTGGTAGCGACACTAGTCGCTGTGCTGTTCGCATGCATGCCCGCCGCGTCGTTCGCGGAGCACGGCGTTACGTCACCGCCGTCCGCGCGCACGTCTTCGGCCGAGATAGACAGCGTGACTCCACTGCCGAGCGACTGGCTCGACCGCGTGAATCGCATCCGCGAGATCGGCGACATACCCGCCGTTGCCGAGGACCCTTCGATGAGCGACGGGTGCTTCAAGCATGCGCGGTACATGGCCGAGAACGACTGGATCGGACACGACGAGGATCCGGCGAACCCGTGGTACACACCTGAGGGCAGGACCGCTGCGCAGCAGAGCAACTGCTATCTGGGCATCGGGGGAGTGGCGGCGATCGACGGCTGGGTGCGGTCACCCTTCCACGGGATCGGCGTGCTCGATCCCGAACTGCACACGATCGGCTTCGGGACCTACACGACCGCAGGGGGCCGCTCGGCTGCCGCGTTGAACGTGCTCGGTGGGCGCGGTGCGACGTCTGTGAGCTTCCCGCTTCTGTGGCCCGGCGACGGTCAGGAGATGCCCTACCTGTCCTATCCAGGGTACGAGAGTCCGAATCCCCTTGCGGGCACCGCATGGACACTGCCCGTCGGCGCTCCGGTATACGCGCAGTTCGGAGCCGGTTCCGCGAACCCGGTCGTGACGGCCAGTCGGCTGTCCGCAGGTGGCGCGGACCTCGAGCACATGGTGCTGACCGAGTTCACGTACACGAATCCGGACAGCACGCAGCAGTCGCTCGGCAGGTTGATCTTGGGTTCGCGAGACGCGGTCGTCATCTTGCCGCGTCAGCCGCTAGTCGCCGAAAAGCGCTACGACGTGAACCTAACGGTCAACGGCCAGGACTACGCGTGGTCGTTCTACACGTCGGACCGGACTCCGCCCATGACCACCGCTTCCATGCGAGGTGATGGCACGAGAAGGGTCGACATAACGCTTTCCGCGTCGGACGCGGGATCCGGTGTCGCGGTCACCGAGTACTCGGTCGACGGCACCGGGACGCAGACGTACGCAGGCACGCTGTCCTTCGACCAGACCGGAGATCACACGATCGAGTACTGGAGCGAGGACGTAGCGGGCAACGTCGAGAGAAGCTCTTCGCTCGCCTTCGCGGTGGGCACGGCCGATCCCCCGCCGCTGGTGACGGTACCCGAGCGGCTCGCGGGCAACAGTCGTTACACGACAGCGGTGCGAATCGCTCGTGAGTCCTTCGATCCTGCGGGTGACGGCAGCTGGCCTGAGGTGCGCGACGTGATAATCGCCTCCGGTGAAGACCGTGCGGCC
>JAOUET010000233.1 GCA_029858605.1 Coriobacteriia bacterium
AGCCCTCAGGACCGGCCACGATAACCGTTTC
The DNA here is from genome assembly GCA_029858605.1 of Coriobacteriia bacterium. Lineage (GTDB taxonomy): Bacteria > Actinomycetota > Coriobacteriia > Anaerosomatales > JAENZW01 > JAENZW01. The sequence continues at coordinate 32 of JAOUET010000233.1, forward strand.
GGCGGTCGGCGACATGATCTTCGACCGGAAGGTCAAGGAACTCGTGAGGTCGAAGGGCGGCGCAGCACCTCTTGCGAGAGTCGCCACGTTGCTGTCGAAGGCGGACGTGACCGTCGGCAACCTCGAGAGTCCGCTCTCCGACTCAGGCACCAAGTTGGCGGACAAGGACGTCACCTTCCGAGGAGACCCCCGAGGTGTCGAGGGTCTCGCGGCTTCTGGCTTCGACTTCGTGTCGCTGGCAAACAACCACGTACTCGACTACGGTGCTGAGGCACTGGAAGACACGATCGCCTTGCTGGACGAGAACGGCGTCGGTCACGCCGGTGCCGGCGCCGACCGTGACGCGGCCTGGGAGCCCGCCGTTCTCGAAATCGACGACACCACCGTGGCGTTCCTTTCCTTTAGCCACATACTGCCGGCAGGATTCATAGCCACGTCGAAGAAGTCCGGTCTCGCGGCGGGTCGAACGGACATGAACGCCGTCGAGGAGGCGATCGAGGTCGCCAAGAAGAGTCACGACTACGTTCTGGTGTCGTTCCATTGGGGAGTCGAGTACGTGGACGACGCAAACGCCGACCAGGTCAAAGACGCACGCAGAGCTATCGACGCCGGAGCGGACATGGTATTGAGTCATCACCCACATGTCATCCAGGGAATCGAGTTCTACAAGGGAGGGCTCATCGCCTACTCTCTCGGCGATTTCGTCTTCGACCACTACTCGCGCAAGACCGGCGAGGCCTTCATTCTGAATGCGTCACTAGGGCCACGCGGCGTCCGCGATGTCAGCGTCACGCCTGTCTACCTCGACTCGACTGGTGCCCCGGACGTGGTAACGGGGTCCCAGGCCAAGACGGTTTTGCAGCGGCTGAAGGTCATCTCCGGAAGACACGGCACGAACGTTCGAATCACGGGAGACACGGCGGTGGTGACTCCGTGAGCGAGCGACGAAGACGCGACCCCACACAGCCGACCCGCTTGCGTCCGAGGACCGACACAGGCATAGCCCTGCGAAGCGCACGCGAACGCGAGCGCCTCAGGCGCCGGAGGATCGCACGGCGGAACCGCAACCTCCAATATGCGATTCTCGCGCTGATCGTGCTGGCAGCACTCTTGCTCGGCTTGAAGCTACCGCGCGAGGAGCCTGCCTCGACAGCGTCGGAGCAGGTCCGGCAGACAGCCGTAGAGGAACGCTCGATGGCCGTGGCGGCGATGACGAATGCAGACCCCACCCCCCTCTTCGCCTCGTATCGGAGTCTGCACCTCTACCTCCCGGTGCCCAACCAGAGCCTGACTGAGATCGCCTATCACCAGGCGTCCGGAGACAAGGCATTGCACCTAGAGTCGCTTCTCCCGGACGCGGACATGACACGTGCAGCCGAGAACCACGGCACGGGCCGCAAGACCTCGGACACGGAGGACTCGCCCGGCCCGGACCTCTTGGCCGGCGAGGTTCTGCGTATGTGGCGCTCCAACCGCACCGGACCGCCCGACAATGCGGTGGACGTGGGTGCACAGCCGGGCACGTACGTCTTCGCTCCCGTCACCGGGAAGGTCGTCGCCGTCCGCCCCTACAAGCTCTACGGACAGCACGATGACTACGAGGTCCACATCCAGCCGAATGGCTGGGACGATGTCGACCTGGTGCTCATCCATGTCGAGGACGTCTGCGTGCAAGAAGGCGACGAGGTCATCGGCGGGTGCACGAAGATCGCAGAGGTCCGGAGGCTGTCCGACAAGGTGGTTCCGCAGATCGCCGCATACACGGCCGACGGGGGCGATCACGTCCACGTCCAGCTCAACAAGGTCGAGATCCCCGGCAAACTGGAGATGGTCGGCGGGTCCTAGCTACCCTCGACCTCCTGGTTCGGCCGACGGACGAACCCACGGAACCTTCGGTCGAAGTCGTATCGCAGGAGCCGCACCGAGCGATCGCATCCCAGACAGCGCAAGGCGATGTCCATCCCGGTTCGTGTCACTTCCCACTCGTTCGACCCGCACGGGTGCGGCTTCTTGAGCCGAACGACATCACCCACGCGCACGGGCGTTATGGGTACTCCCACGATCGGCCTTCCCGTCGCAGCAGCCGGTCTTGCCGTCACGCATCGCGGCAAAACGAGTATAGTCCGACGTTGAGAAAGACCGCGCACCGGGCAGGAGAGACCCATGCACACACCAGCCATCCTTTCGGTTCTCGGCGCAGATCGCGTAGGCATCGTGGCCGGCATCTCGCGCGTGCTGGCCGACTCGAACGCGAACATCGAGGACATCCGGCAGACCATCATCGACGGGGTCTTCTCGATGACCATGCTGGTGACCATCGACGAGGAGTCAGTGCCGTTCGAAGAGCTGCAGCGTCGGCTCGCCGAAGTGGGCGATGAGATCGGCGTGCAGGTGACGCTGCAGCGCGAGGACGTCTTCCGCTACATGCACCGCATCTAGGACACTACGCGCGGCGTCGCAGAACACAGGAGAATCCAAGGAGCCGATATGCAAATCTCGCCTGAGGAGATCGTCGAAACCCTCTTGATGATCACCCAGCAGAACCTCGACATCCGAACGGTCACGCTCGGGCTGTCGCTC
>JAOUET010000234.1 GCA_029858605.1 Coriobacteriia bacterium
GCCTCGTCGCAGTCGGATCGGGTTCTCGGGGTCGAGGTTTACCACGATGACCTTGATCTCCCCGCGGTAGTGGCTATCTATCAGGCCAGGTGTGTTCACGATGGCGAGGCCTTGTTTGATGGCGAGGCCGCTTCGGGGCTGCACGAAGCCCGCATAGCCCTCGGGTATGGCCACAGCGACGCCCGTCGGCACGAGAGTGCGCTCGAACGGGTCGAGCTCGACGTCTTCGGCAGCAAGAAGATCGAGACCGGCGTCGCCCTCGTGCGCGTATGTGGGCAGGGGCAGTTCGGGATCGAGTCGCTTGATCGGAAGGCGCATGCTCACACTCCGCGAACCGTTGTCGGCAAGAAGCGCGAGCAAGCCTGTGCGGCGGCGACGAGGTCGTCCTCGAAGTACGGGTGCACGGCTTCGGCAGAAGGGTCGAGAGTGTGCTGGGGTCTGAACTGCTGAAGGACGTAGTGGTCCCCGTTTCGAAGCATTGACGCGATTTCCGGCAACTCGTCCAAGGACACGGCCCTCGGAAAGACGGTGGTGCGAAACTCGTGCGGGATGCACGAACCGAACAGGAGGGCCACACTCTCCTCCACGCGTGCCCACGCATCCTTCACGCCGGTGACGTCTGCGTATCGTGCTGGGACGGTCTTGACGTCGAGGGCGACGTAGGCAACGAGTCTTTCGTCGAGTAGCGATCGCAAGACGCTGGGATTGGTGCCGTTCGTGTCCAGCTTGACCGGCAGACACAGCGCCGCAAACTTGTCGAGCAGCGCGAACAGCGCAGGATCGAGAGTCGGTTCGCCACCAGTGACAACTACGCCGTCGATCCAGGAACGTCTCGCATGGACGTGCTCCAACAGACCTTCGAGCGCACCTTCACGCGCTGAGTCCGCCGCGAGGATATCCGAGTTGTGGCAGTAGGGACATCTCAGGTTGCAGCCTGTCACGAACAGCGTCGTCGCCATTCGGCCCGGCCAGTCGAGCATCCCGGAACCATGCCATCCGGCGATACGCGCTGCACGTGCGGCGAGGCTGGACGATACCTTCTCGGCCGAAGGGCAGGGTGTCGGAGGAGCAATCGGAGCAGCCATCAGACCTCCTACTGCGCCATGAGCTGGCGAAGTTGCGCCGGATCGGGCACGTCTCCGCGCCACGCGCCCAACTCGTTGCCCGCCGAATCGACCACGAGTATCGACGGCGTCGAGAGAACGCTGTGGTAGGACGCCTCAGCGAGTCCGTCGATGTCGTCGATGTTGTAGACATCAACCACATCGAATTCGCTCACGGCGTGCTTGGCGGCCGGACATCTCGGGCAGCTGTCCTTGACGAAGAGCTTGATCCGCACGATTCCTCCCCTGTTTCGATCCCCCTCGGACCCTACGCGGCTGGCGCGTCGGTCTCCCCGGTGCCTTGACCACCGGGCGATCCGATCTCCGCCAAAGACGTGCGAACGCGGTCGTACAGCTCGCCGACCTTGCTGCGATTCCACGTCTCGACCTTCGAGAAGTAGCCGACGATCCTGGTGACGCCGTAGACGTCGAGCGAGCCGCACCTGGGGCACTGCGTCTTGAGGCCCCTTGAGGTGCGCCGGCAGGACTCGCACACGGTGAACTCCGGGCTGAAAGCGATTTGCGCGCATTGGGTGTGTCGGAAGGTCTTCTCGACGAAGGATCGGATTGCGCCAGAGTCCGGCTCGTGCTCGCCCAGCCAAACGTGCACGATCGCCCCGGCCTCGATGAGCGGGTGAAAGCGGGACTGCTTCTCGACTCTGTCGATGTAGTCGACAGGCGCGTCGACGGCGATGTGCACCGAGTTCGTGTAGTAGTAGTTCTCGCTGGTGAGATCGCCCTTGACGACCGCCGCTGTCTGCTTCGGCCAGTACTTCATGTCGAGTTTCGCCAGGCGATAGCCTGCGGACTCGGCGGGACTCTCCTCGAGGACCATGTTGATCTCGTGCCGCTCGGCGAGCTCCTTACACTTCAGGTTCATGGCCGATATGACCTTCAACCCGAACCTGAGGGCTTCGTCGGACTCGTGAAGTTGCTGCCCGGTATGGACCTGCACCATCTCATTGAGGCCGATGAGTCCTGCCAGGTACGTGAGCCTGTCCATCTTGAGATACGGTTCGTCGTCCAGTGTCTGGCACAGCAGTCCGAGAGGGCCCCCCTCACCGAGGTCGACGAGTCCCTGCACGAATTCGCGCTTCTGCACGTGAGCTTTGGCGACGAGTTCGAGAGTGCGGTTGACTTCCATGAAGAGCGCCTGATCGTTGCCTTGGGCCTTGTAGGCGATTCTGGGCAGGTTGATCGTGACGTTCTGGAGGGCGGAGAACCGCATCTTCTCGGGCGTCGCAGTCTCGGAAAGTTGCTCCCGGCTGAGCTTGAGCTTGAGACGGCAGCACTGTGAGACCGTGACCTCGTCTCCTCGGTCGAACACGAAGTAGGTGATGCCCTGGTGGGACGCTACCCGACACGCCAGGTCGAGGAACTTCTCGTGCCCGGGGGTGCTGAAGAACTCTTCGCTGACGTGGAGCAGCGGCTTCGGAAAGACGAACGTCTTGCCGTGGGCGTCCCCGCGCATGTACACGTCGAACATGGCACGCAGGAACGCCTGT
>JAOUET010000049.1 GCA_029858605.1 Coriobacteriia bacterium
AGCCACCGCGACAGCGTCGGTACGGCACCTGAGGGATTCGCCGTGACCGCGCGCACGGCGATCACTGCGGTCGCGGCGATGGAGGACCCGGAGCGCAAGCTCTACGGGACCCAGTTCCACCCGGAGGTCGCACATACGGAGTTCGGCCAGGAGATCATCAAGCGGTTCCTGCACGACATAGCGCAGATCCCGCCCGTGTGGACGATGGTCAACATCATCGACGACGTAGCGGAACGAGTGCGCGAACAGGTCGGCTCGGATCACGTCATCTGCGCGCTGTCCGGTGGCGTGGACTCCAGCGTGGTCGCAGCTCTGCTGCACCGCGCGATCGGCGATCAGCTGACATGCGTGTTCGTCGACCACGGTCTTTTGCGCCTCAACGAGGCGGAGGACGTGGTTCGCGTGTTCCGCGACCAGTTCCACATCGATCTCATCCATGTGGAGGCCGAGGAGCGCTACCTGTCTCTGCTCGTCGGCGTGACCGATCCCGAGGTCAAGCGCCGCATCATCGGCGAGGAGTTCTGGAAGGTGTTCTTCGAGGAGGCCGAGAGACTCAAGGGCGTGAGGTGGCTCGCCCAGGGCACGCTGTATCCGGACGTGATCGAATCCGGTTCGAAGACGGCCGCGAAGATAAAGAGCCACCACAATCTCATCCCGTTCCCCGAAGGAGTGCACTTCGAACTCATCGAGCCGCTCAAGGCGCTGTTCAAGGACGAAGTGCGAGCGGTCGGGGCGGAACTTGGGCTTCCGGACGAGATCGTGCATCGCCAGCCGTTTCCGGGTCCCGGGCTCGCGGTGCGAATCATCGGCGACATCACCCAAGACAAGCTCGAGATACTGCGCGAAGCGGACGCGATCGTGCGCGAAGAGATCTCGGATTGGGACGAGGACCGAAGCGTTTGGCAGTACTTCGCCGTGCTCCCGGACATCCGCAGCGTTGGAGTGATGGGCGACGAGCGAACGTACGGTCATCCGGTGATCATCCGAGCCGTGGCCTCGGCGGACGCCATGACGGCGGACTGGGCGCGACTGCCCCACGATCTTCTTGCGAAGATGAGCAACCGGATCATCAACGAGGTGGAGGGCGTCAACCGGGTAGCATACGACATAACCAGCAAGCCGCCCGGCACGATCGAGTGGGAATAGCAGACTCACGCGCTCGGTGACCGTGCGCCATGGGCGAAACGTGCACGAAGGCAAGGGGCTGACCGATATGAGCGAGCAGACAGACATCGAGGCGAGAATCACCGAGTTGCGTGACCGGATCGACGACGTGGATTGCGAGCTCGTCAAGCTTCTCAACGAGCGAGCGGAGATCGCACTCGCCATTCGCGAACTCAAGCCGAAGGTGCATCTGGGACTCTACGATCCACGTCGCGAGGAGGAGATCTTCGCACACCTGGCATCGTGCAACGAGGGCCCGCTCTTCGCGGAGAACCTCCGCGAGATCTACGAGGCGATCCTGCACGTCATGAAGGAGCTCTGATCGTCATGTCCTCGGAGGCGCGCGCGACGGCGGCCGTGCAGCGCGACGGTGACGTGACGATCATCGCCGGTCCGTGCTCGGTCGAAAGTCGCGAGCAGATGCGTGAAGTTGCTTCGGCATGTAGGGAACTCGGCATTCGCGTGATGCGAGGCGGTGCATACAAGCCGAGGACCTCGCCGTACTCGTTCCAAGGCCTCGAGAAAGAGGGTCTCTTCGTGCTGCGGGAGGTGGCGGACGAATACGACCTTCTTGTGGTCACGGAGGTCGTGGACTCGGCTCACGTGGAGCTGGTCGACGAGTACTCGGACATCCTTCAAGTGGGGACCCGCAACATGGCCAACTACTCGTTGCTGAAGAAGATCGGCAAAGTGACGGCGAAATCGGGCAAGCCGGTGCTCTTCAAGCGCGGGATGGCAGCAACCATCGAGGAATGGCTAGGGGCAAGCGAATACGTGACTATGCAGGGCAACCCGAATGTCTTGCTGTGCGAGAGGGGTATCAGGACGTTCGAGACCGCGACCAGGTTCACGCTGGACATAACGGCCGTCCCGGTGGTCAAGAAGCTCTCGGTCCTTCCTATAGTCGTGGATGTCTCGCACCCGACGGGGCAGGCGGACCTCGTGCCGGCGGTGTCTCGCGCGGCCGTGGCCGTCGGAGCGGATGGCATCATGGTCGAGGCGCACCCGAACCCCCGCGAGGCGTTGTGCGACGGCCCGCAATCGCTCGATCTCGTGGGACTGGGGCGTCTTGTCGCCGAGTTGAAGCCGATAGCGGCGGCCATAGGGCGCAGGATTGCCTGATGAGTAGTGTGTGGACGGCAGGATGAACAATCCTTGACGTCGAAGTAGTATCAGACGTCTTCCAAGGGGCGTCGCAAATCCGGCAAGCCACCGGTTGGGGGCGGAGTTGAGCAACCTTGGCCTCGGCAAGTTCTGCCCGCACTGTGGAGCTGTGGGGACCAGGCGCTTGGGTCCCTGCAATGTCTGCGACTTGGCTGCATGCGAGAAATGCGGGAACATCCAACATGTCGGAGGAGAGAAGCAGATAGTCCATGACGAGTGTCTACACAAGTCGGGCGAATCCTTCTCGATGATTAAGTTCGTGAAGTAATGTGGTATGGGACGCAAAATCACTTGAATCAGCCGGGGGGACCATCGTGAACGAACTGTACGACCTGGTGCAACGGGTCAACGCCGAAGTGGACCGGAGGGGGTTGGACGCCTTCCGGGTCCGCGGAGAGATTGCCCTCAAGGTGGGATACTTGATCTCGTTGGTGGACGAACAGACCCCTTCGGAACCGGACAAGGTGGAGCAGCTCAGGTTGGTGGCCAAGGAGGTTCTTGGCGTCGATCTCTAGCTGCCGATCGTCGCCGATCTGGTCGGCCATACTCCGATACTCTCTTGAGCCCGTGTAGACTGAGTTCTCAATGAGCATCTTTCTCGACGACCTCAATCCTGCCCAGCGCGATGCGGCAACGACCACGGAAGGGCCCTTGCTCGTCCTTGCCGGTGCCGGCAGCGGCAAGACCCGAGTGCTGACGTATCGCGTGGCCCACCTCGTAGCCGATCTGGGCGTGTCTCCGCACGAGATCCTCGCGATCACCTTCACCAACAAGGCGGCCGAGGAGATGAAGACACGCCTCGGGAGTCTGGTGGGGCCTGTCGTACGTGCGATGTGGGTCATGACGTTCCACGCTTTCTGCGTGCGCATGCTGCGTCTCGACGCGGAGCGTCTGGGCTACGACCGCAACTTCACCATCTACGACGAAGACGATCGCAAGCGCATGATCTCAGCGGTCATGGGGGAGCTCGAGGTCGACCCGAAGCGATTCCCCCCCAACGGTGTCGGCGTGCGCATCTCTTCGGCCAAGAACGAGCTGATCGGCCCGCGTGAGTTTGGCGAGCAGGCCGTGACTCCACCCGACAAGATTGCGGCAAAGGTCTACGAACTCTACCAGCGGAGGATGCGCGTCGCCAATGCGATGGACTTCGACGATCTGCTTGTCGAGGGGCATCGTCTGCTGGCCGAGCACGCGGACGTTCTTGGCGCCTATCACGATCGGTTCCGGTACGTACTGGTCGATGAGTATCAGGACACCAATCACGCGCAGTACCGCATCGTCAACCTGCTCGCCGAGCGCAGCCGGAACCTAATGGTCGTAGGCGACGACGACCAGTCCATCTACTCATGGCGCGGGGCGGACATCCGCAACATCCTCGAGTTCGAGCGCGACTACCCGGAAGCGACCGTGATCCGCTTGGAGCAGAACTACCGCTCGACGGCCACGATCCTGGCGGCGGCGAACGCCGTGGTCGCCAACAACAGCGGGCGGAAGCCCAAGACGCTTTGGACTGCGAATGCGGGCGGTGAAGCGATAAGCCGCTACTACGCGAGCGACGAGCGCGACGAGGCGCGTTTCGTGGCCGCCGAGATAGAGCGGCTGGTCTCCGGCGAAGGCCGTTCCTACGCCGATTTCGTGGTCTTCTACCGTACCCACGCCCAGTCGCGCGTGCTGGAGGACCTCTTCCTGCGGGCGGGAGTACCCTACCGGATTGTGGGCGGAACGCGGTTCTTCGACCGCGAGGAGATACGCGACGTCATGGCGTATCTGAAGGCCGTCGTGAATCCTGCCGACGAGATCTCGCTCAAGCGCATCATCAACAAGCCGAAGCGCGGCATAGGCAAGACGACGGTCGAGGCGCTCGAGTATGCCGCCATCAAGAGCGGCATCCCGTTCGTGGAAGCGGTCGAGCGCGCCCAGGAGCTGCTCGAGGGGAGCAGGACTGCACCACGCGTCACACAGTTCGCCGAACTCATCCGCACTCTGCGTGCCGTGGCCGGCGAAGGCTCGCTGCGCGACTTGGTCGAGGAGGTCGTTCAAGGCAGCGGCCTCGTCTCCGCGCTGCAAGCGGAGCAAACGTTCGAGGCAGATGGAAGAGTTGAGAACATCCGAGAGTTCTTCGGCGTGGTGGAGGAGTTCGCTCAGCTGCACCCTGAAGCCGATCTTCCGGAGCTCATGGAATGGCTGGCCCTGCGCAGCGGTGTAGACGCCCTCGTAGAGGGCGAGCGCGCGGTGACGCTGATGACGCTTCATACGGCCAAGGGCCTCGAGTTCCCTGCTGTGTTCATCGTGGGAATGGAGGACATGATCTTCCCCCACGCCAACTCCATGTTCGACCAGGCTGGTCTGGAGGAGGAACGTCGTCTCTGCTATGTGGGCATCACTCGTGCACGCGAGCGCCTCTACCTGACGCACGCCCACTCGCGCTCGCTCTTCGGCACGACGCAGTACAATCCGCCGAGCATGTTCCTGGCCGAGATACCCGAGGAGCACGTGAAGGCGGCAGGTGCAGGTTCGGGTGCGCTGGCGGGTTCCCGCCTCGGGCGACATGCGGCTTCCGGGCGCGGCACCGGGTACGGACGCGGTACTGCAGCGGGTGGCGAGGGACGCGTCTTCGGGGCGGGGATGCCTCCGGTGCCGCGTGCACCGAAGCCCGCCGAGGAGATCGAGGCGTTCGAGCCGGGTGACGCTGTCGAGCACAAGACGTTCGGCCGGGGCACAGTGCGCGAGGTGAAGGGCGACCGCGTCACCGTGGCGTTCGAAAGGGCGGGCGAGAAGAAGCTTCTGGCGGGTTACGCTCCCTTGAGGAAAGTGCGAGACTGAAACCTGGTCAGCGCTGTGCGAGCAAGGCGAGGAGGTCGGGGCTGATCTGGAAGAAGCAGATAGCTGCCCCGCTCGTCGAAGGCGCATCGTGAGGGAGGGCTCGTGACTCGGATCGTCGAGGACTCTTGGCGCAAGGATCCCCGCGCGGGGGTTCTCGTGATCGTGTTCGGAGTCGCGATTGTCAGCTTCGTGCTACTGGTCGTTGCCGCGATGCTCTTTCCGTCGTTCGCGGCGCTGGATGAGACGGCCTCGTCCGCCTTCGCTTCCATCGACAGCGACTTCCTCGACAGCGCGTCTCGCGCTTTCACGCGTCTCGGCGACATTGAGATCATGATGTTGCTGACAGCTCTCGCGTCCGTAGCACTGTGGTATACAGGCAGGCGCCCCGAGAGCATCCTTCTCGCCGCGACGGTCGCGCTGGGAACCGGGCTGGGCAGCCTGTTCAAAGACATCTTCGAGCGAGCGCGCCCCGATTTCGAGTACGTGCGCATCCCGATTCCGGATACCTACAGCTTCCCGTCCGGGCACGCGCTCGCGAGCTTCCTGTTGTTCTCAACGATCGCGTTCATCGTTGTCCTCGAGGCGGAGCGCTTCGCCACACGCGTTTGGGTGACCACAGCCTTGTTGACGCTCGGAGTGTTCGTCGGGCTGTCGCGTGTGTATCTGGGAGTACACTACTTCGGCGATGTGATCGCGTCGTGGATGCTCGGCTCGGCGTGGATGACGGTGACCGTGGCTTCGTACTTCTGGCTGACGCGTCAGCAGGCCGAATAGTAACAGGGCGCGCTGAGGGGGAATAGCACGCCCTGTCTTACGAGCGGCGTTTCCCGCCCCGAGGGGGGGAAGTGAAGGGCGGGTCGCTCTGCTCTACGGGACGCTGAAGCAACTGGCGTGCCTATTATGCGCTTCGAGGCCGGAGCTATGCACTACGATGGGCTATTCCGAACCCGACAGCCTCTCCTTCAGCATTCCGGCCGACCCGACCTTCGATACTGCGAGCACGTGGTCGCCCACGTGCAGCACCGTCTCCGGTCCTGGAACCAGGACTTCGCTATCGCGCACGACGGCAACGAGGCGAGCGGTAGGAGGCACGCCGAGCTCCGCGAGCGGCACTCCAAGCGCCGGGGAGTCGTCGGCGATTTGGAGTTCGACCAGCTCGAGCCCGCCCTTTAGAACGGTGAGTAGCGTGACGATGTGGCCGAGCCCGACCTCCTCGGTGAGCAAGCGAGCGATGATGCGCGTGTTGGAGACCGCGATATCGACGCCGAAGCTCTCGTCGAAGAGCCATTCGTTGCGCGGGTCGTTGACTCTAGCGATCGTGAGCCGCGCCCCGTACTCTCGTCTGCCGAGGAGGCACACAACCAGGTTGTCCTCGTCGTCGCCAGTGACGGCGGCGACCGCATCGGCCCTGCCGACTTCCGCAGACTCGAGTACCGCAGGCTCGCACCCGTCGCCGCAAACCACGCGTACGTCCGTCATCTCTTCGGCAACACACTCTGCGCGTTTGCGGTCCTGCTCTACTATCACGACCTCGTGTTTCGCGTCTCGAAGCATCTCGGCAAGGTTAGCTCCGAGCTTCCCGCCCCCTACGACCAGAACGTACATCTGAGGCCTCCCTTACGGCGCGAGCATGCGCTCGAGGTGCTCGAGCGCCGAATCCGCCACTGCGATGTGGATGATGTCGCCGGCGTGCATGGCTGCGCCGCCCGTCGGCAAGAAGGACTTCCCGCTGCGCACTATTGCCACTACGGCAATCTCTCCCGTGCGCGAGAGTTCGTCGATGGTGCGGCCGACCCATCTCTGGGGGACCTCGATGCTCACGAGACGCGCTTCGCCGTCGCCGAACGTGATGCTTGCTGGGAGTTCTGAGTGCAGAAGGAGCGCCAGGACCTCATGGACGGACCACGTGACCGAGGCGACCGCCTGCACGCCGAGACGCCGGTATATCTCCGCGCGTCTGGGATCGTATATGCGTGCAACCACCTGCGGGACGCGGAAGACCTGCTTCGCGACCATCGCCGAGACGACGTTCGAGTTGTCGCCGCTCGTCACCGCGACGAAGGCGTCGGCGTGCTCGATTCCGGCGGCCACGAGAGTCCTGCGGTCGAATGCCTTGCCGCAGTGCTTGGTCCCGCTGAAGTCGGACAACATGCTGCCGAGCGCGGCTCTATCCTGGTCCACCACGCTCACCTCGTGTCCCTCCAACGAGAGGCGTCGGGCGAGCGTGGAACCCACGCGTCCGCAACCTGCAATCACCACTTTCACGGCGTCTCCTCCCTACAGGGGCGGCTCAGCTGTCCACCCGGAGGTGTATATCCCCCGTCCCTCCCCGCGTTGCTCCCGCCCGGGTGCGGGTGGAGGCGGCGGACGAACCATTTGCGAATCTCATCTGCGACAAGAAGAGTCGGCGCCAGGCAGGCCAGGAAGAGCCAGTCCTGTGCCGACAGCGGCACGAATCCGAATACGCGGGCCAGTGGCTCGATGTAGACAAGCGCCGCAAGCAACGCAATCTCGGATGCGATTCCGGCCAACAGCAGCTTATTGCTCAGAAGGCCGATCTGGAAGATGGATTCGCGGTTCGTGCGCTGTGCGAAGCCGTTGCCGATTTGCGTAGCGACGACCGCCGCGAACGTCATCGTTGTTGCAAACATGTAGAGCTGACCCGTGTCGGCGAGTTGCATGCCGGGTCGCCAGCCGTTGACCCAGTAGGCATAGTAGTACGCGAGCATGCAAGCGGCAGCCTGGAATGCTCCTAGGAAGAGATATGCTCGTGTCAGGACCCGGCGGTTGAGGAGCCTGTCCTTCGGAGCGCGGGGACTCCTGCGCATCACACCCGGTTCGGGTTTCTCGACCCCAAGGGCCAGCGCGGGAACGATGTCGGTACCCAGGTCGATGGCGAGGATCTGCAGCACCGTCAGCGGCAGAGGGATACGGAACAGCACGAAGAGGATGAACGGGACTATCTCGGGGATGTTGCTCGTGAAGATATACGTTACGAAGCGCCGTATGTTGTCGTAGACGGCGCGGCCCTCTTCGACCGCATGCACGATGCTTGCGAAGTTGTCGTCGGCAAGCACCATCTCTGCCGCCTCACGTGCGACATCGGTGCCGCACGTCCCCATCGCCACACCGATGTCCGCAGCCTTGAGCGCAGGGGCATCGTTCACGCCGTCGCCGGTCATGGCCACGATGTGACCCAGAGACTTCAGCGTCGTGGCGATGCGCATCTTGTGTTCGGGGGACACGCGTGCGAAGAGGACCTCCTGGCCGGAATCGAGCGAGGACGTGAGTTCCTCGACGGTCATGTCTTCGAGTTCCGAGCCGATGATGATGCGCAAGTCGGCACTGCGGACGATGCCTACGCGTCTCGCGATGGATTCGGCGGTCAGTCCGTAGTCGCCCGTGATCATGATGATTCGGATGCCCGCCGTACAACACTGCTCGACCACCTCGGCGACTTCCGGCCGCGGTGGATCCATCATCGCCACGAGTCCCAGGAACGTGAGGTCGTGCTCGATCTCCTCGGCATCGGCGCGACCAACGGAATCGAGCTGCCTCGACGCAACGGCGAGAACGCGCAGTCCTCCGACGGCGAACTCGTCGTTGGCGGCCATCGCGGCATCGACTATCTGAGGGGTCATGACTTCGACGCCGTCGGCCGAGAGAGCGTGCGTGCATAGCTCCAGCGTCTCCTTCGGCGCTCCCTTCACGAACGCGACGTAGGACTTCCCGTCACGGTGTGCGGTCGCCATGCGCTTGCGCCGCGAGTCGAACGGAGCCTCAACCAGCCTGGGCAGGCGTGACGCTTCGGCGTCGAGGTCCAGACCCGCCTTGCGTGCTGCGACGAGAAGCGCGGCCTCGGTCGGATCGCCGATGACGCGCCATGCGGGTGATGCCTCGTCGGGCTCGCGCAGGCGGGCGTTGCTGCACAGCGCTGCAGCACGCAGCAGCCGCTCGGCGCGTGCCTCTGTTTCCGCGTCCAGCGCCCGACCGTCCTTGCTCCGCAGTTCGCCGGAGGGGTCGTAGCCGGTACCCGTGACCTCTACTTCGACGCCGGGAAGGTAGACGTTGCGCACCGTCATCTCGTTCTGGGTAAGGGTGCCGGTCTTGTCCGTGCATATGACGGTCGTGGAGCCGAGCGTCTCGACCGACGAGAGCTTCTTGACGAGCGCGTTGCGCTTGGCCATGCGTTGCACGCCCATTGCGAGCGAGAGCGTTACCGTGGGGAGCAGGCCTTCGGGCACGTTTGCGACGATGATGCCCACCGAGAAGATGAACCCTTCGGCAAGACTTAGTCCTGCAAGGAAGTAGCCGAGGATGAAGAAGAGGATCCCCAAGCCAGTCGCGAGAAACGCCACGAGCCGAGTGACCCTCCCCATCTCCTTCTGAAGGGGTGAGAGGTCCTCTTCCAGGGACTGAGTCAGTGTTGCGATTGCACCGAACTGTGTCTTCATCCCCGTTGCGAATGCGATTGCGCGACCCCGACCGTATGCGACGGTTGTTCCCGCAAACACCAGGTTGGGGACTTCAGTGAGTGCCGAGAAGGACTCGGTCGCTGGCGAGGAGGTCCGCTTCGCAGGCTGTGACTCCCCGTTCAGTGTGGCTTGGTTGACTCGGAGGTCGAACTCGTCGATGACTCGCGCGTCTGCGCTGATGCTGTCGCCCTCTTCGAGCACCAGAACGTCGCCTGGGACGATCTCCGCAGCGAGGATCTCGCGCACGACACCCTCGCGCAGCACGTGTGCCTTTGCGGGCATCAGGCGCTTGAGCGCTTCGGTCGCCTTCTCAGCGCGGAACTCCTGCCAGAAGGAGAAGATGGCGTTGATGACGATAACGGCGAATATCGCCCAACCGAGTTCCGGCATGCCGCCCACAAACGCCAGCGCCCCGCCGATCCAGAGCATGATGGCAAACAGGTGGTAGAAGTTGGCGAGGAACTTCACGACAAGCGGGGTTCCGGCGACTTCGGCGATCTCGTTGGGGCCGAATCTTTCGAGCCGGAGCGCCGCTTCCTTCTCGTCGAGGCCTTGCGGGTCCGTCTCGAGAGCGCTGAAGAGATCGTCTGTGGGTATCGTCCAGTACTCTGTGCCAGGCGATGCCTCTGTCAGCGCGTCAGCGCCGGTCACTTCCCCCGCCCTTCGTGCGTCCGATAGCCTCTCTTGGAGCCGACTCACAAGTTGTACTCCTCGGCGGCTCGGGTATCAAGAGATGAGTTCGCGAGTCGTCGAGAGGTGCTACCGATGCCCGAGATCGTCGTGCGTGACGCAGATGTTGAAGACGCCGGCCAGATCGCCCGGATCTACAACCGATACGTTCTCGACTCTACTGCCACGTTCGACACCGAACCCAAGACCGCCGAGGAGAGACAGGCTTGGATCGCTCAGCACGACGAGCGGCATCCGGTCGTCGTAGCCGAGAGGGATGGCATTGCAGTGGGCTGGGGATCGCTGACTCGCTGGGGAGATCGACCTGCTTGGGAACGCACTGTCGAGGTGTCGACGTACGTCGACGAGAGTGCGCTCGGCACCGGCGTCGGTTCGGCGTTGACCGCTGTGCTTCTCGAGAGAGCGCTTCGAGCGGGCCATCATGCCGTGGTCGCCCAGATCGTCGGCGACAACGAGGCGAGCCTTCGCATCAGCGAGCGGTTCGGGTTCGAACGCGTGGGAGGGCTCGGCG
>JAOUET010000235.1 GCA_029858605.1 Coriobacteriia bacterium
GACCGATGAGATTCCCCGTGTCGGCTCCAGTCCGTTCTTGGCTCTCGTCGAAGCGCACCGAGAAGCCCAGATCACGGAGCACGGAAGCGCAGTAGGCGCCGACGCCGGCCTCGCGACCGGACGGACTATCGATCCTCGCCAGATCGATGAACGTGTCCAGTAGGCGTTCGGTGCTCATAGGCTAGACCGAGCGCGCACGTCTGTGCGCGATTGCCGCCCCGATGAAGTCCCGGAACAGCGGGGCGGGTCGTGTGGGCCTGCTCTTGAATTCCGGATGCCCTTGGCTGCCGACAAACCAGGGATGGTCTGCCAGTTCGACCATCTCCACGAGACGGCCGTCCGGTGAGACCCCGGATATCTTGAGACCGGCGTCGGAGAGCGCTTCCCGGTACGCGTTGTTGACCTCGTAGCGGTGGCGGTGACGTTCGTAGATAACTTCCTCGCTGTACGCCTGGAAGCCCTTGGTGTCTCGCGTGACTTTGCAGGGGTAGGCGCCAAGCCGCATCGTACCGCCCATGTCGGAAACGTCATGCTGTTCGTACATGAGATCTATCACCGGGTGCTCGGTCACCGGATCGAACTCCGTGGAGTTGGCCCCGGCCAGACCCGCCGCATGCCGAGCGAACTCCACGACGGCAACCTGCATGCCGAGGCATATGCCCAGGTAAGGTAGCCCTTTCTCTCGGGCATGTCTCGCGGCGCGCACCTTGCCCTCTATTCCGCGGATGCCGAATCCTCCGGGCACGAGAATGCCGTCCATCTTCTGCAGGCTCTCTTCCACTTCCTCAGGAGTCAGCGACTCGGCGTCCACCCAGTGGACGTTCACCCTGTAGTCGTGGCGAATGCCCGCATGGCCCAGTGCCTCAGTCACGGAGAGGTAGGCGTCCGGGAGTTGGACATACTTGCCGACGAGCGCGATGTCGACTTCGCTCTGGAGCGAAGCGCTGTGTTCGACGAAGCTCTCCCAATCCGACATGTCCGGCTCACCGCAGTCGAGGCTCAAACGGTCGATCACCATCGTGTCGAGCTTCTGCGAACTCAACATCAGGGGAACCTCGTAGATGCTCCTCGCATCCACTGCTTCGACAACCGCGTGCGGTTCGACGTCGCAGAACAGGGCGATCTTCCTGCGTATCGATTCGTCGATGGGCCGATCGGACCGGCAGACGATGAAGTCGGGCAGGATACCGATACTACGCAGCTCCTGCACCGAATGCTGGGTCGGCTTGGTCTTCAGCTCTTGTGATGCGGCGATGAACGGGACCAGCGTGACGTGGATGTAGCACACGTTCTCGCGGCCGAGATCCTTGCGCAGTTGGCGAATCGATTCGAGGAAGGGCAGAGACTCGATGTCGCCCACGGTGCCTCCGACCTCGGTGATGACGACGTCGGGCTTGGTGTCCTCGGCAATGCGCCTGATGCGGTCCTTGATCTCGTTTGTGACGTGGGGAATCACCTGGACTGTGCCACCGAGGAAGTCGCCCTTGCGCTCGCGCGAGATGATCGCCGAATATATCTTGCCTGCGGTGACGTTGCAGTCCCGCGTGAGGGCCTCGTCGATGAACCGCTCGTAGTGACCGAGATCGAGATCCGTCTCGGCGCCATCATCGGTCACGAAGACCTCGCCGTGTTGGAAGGGACTCATCGTGCCCGGGTCGACATTCAGGTACGGATCGAGCTTCTGTATCCGGACCTTCAACCCGCGAGACTTGAGAAGACGACCGAGTGATGCGGCCGTGATCCCCTTGCCCAGCGAACTGACCACGCCTCCCGTCACGAAGATGTGCTTTGCCATATGTCCCCTCAAGCCTCCAGCCGTTGTCCGTCAAAACCCATAATACCCGCGCGGCTCCGACTCTCGCGCGCAGCACACAACTTCGCCCGAATGCTCGAACGAGGCATGCCGAAGCACGCCGAAACGACGCCAATGCGTTCATGGGGGACAGAGCCGGTGCGATCACGCCGACCGGGCGAGCGGTGCCCACCCGCCAGTATAGCGGATGTCCGTGTCGGCCGTTCTTCGCCCGATGACGGTTCGCTGACGGTCTGCATACGATATCCGCGAAGGCTCCGCGATCCCCCTCCCGCGGGCTCTCGCTCGGCTACAATAGCTCCGTCTAGGGACTCAATCCCGAGATTCCGACGGGAACGACGAACGGAGGCAAGCCATAGCGCGTCCGACGATCGCTCGTTCGACCGCCGTGATGTCCGCGTCGACCTCCCTATCGCGCGTGACGGGATTCGTGCGCACGTGGGCGATTGCATATGCCCTCGGCCGCACGCTGATCGCGTCCTCATACGCTGTCGCCAACAACATCCCGAACATGGTGTTCGAGCTAGTCGCTGGCGGCATCGTCTCAGCGCTGTTCATCCCGATCTTCCTCGAGCGATGGGAGCGCGACAGCCGCGAAGACGCATGGGATTTCGCGAGCACGGTCTTCAATCTCGCGACGGTCGCCTTGTCGGTTGTCGCCATCGCCGGCACCATCTGGGCCGAAGCGTTCGTGCGCACGCAGACGTTCCGTATCACTCCCGAAGAAGCAGCCCTCGCCACCTACTTCTTCCGCTTCTTCGCCGTGCAGATAGTGTTCTACGG
>JAOUET010000050.1 GCA_029858605.1 Coriobacteriia bacterium
CCCTACTGTCGAGCCATGATCATGCGAAGCGCGGCCTCATCGTCCTCGATCAGTTCTCCGCTCGCGTCCACCACGACCTTGCGAAGCACGCCCGTGAACTCCGCCGGCGGTGAATAGTCGGGGGTTACCGGCGCGCCTGTGGCCCGCCCGACCATCACGCCGCCCGTTAGACCAAGAGCGAGCGGTGTCGTGACCGGCACTTCGGCAGCACCCACGAGCTCGCCGTCGACGTACAGCTGCGCCCGGCCTCCGGCACCCTTGCCGGCGGGAACGTCAGGTGGCGCTGTGACCTCGAACTCGAAGCGGAGCTCATGCTCGCCTGCAGGTACTACATCAGTTGACTCGACGTAGTGACGCTCCTTGTCCACGTAGTTGTGGCACCACTTGAGCTTGCCGCCGACCATGTAGAACGCATAGCCAGAGTCGATACCGCCTTGCGACAACAGCACGCCTTCCGCCCCACCCTCGGGGACATCGACGATGGCAGTGATGCTGTGCGAACGGTTGAGGACTCTCACTGCAGCGTTGGTCGCAACGCTCTGCGTGCCGGGGTAGTACGTGTAGCTGGTGCGATCCCTGGCGATCACGGGCCTCTCTTCGGCAAAGCGCTGGACGCCTCGCCCGTCGACCGGCAGAACGTTGTACTTGCCCGCTTCGACGTACCACTGCCCGATCATCTCGATGAGCTTGTCCCGGTTGTCTGCGGCGACGTTGTTGTTCTCTGCGAAGTCCTCGGCAACGTGGTAGAGCTCCCAGTGCCTGGCATCGAGTTCCGTCAGCTTCTCGTACGGAATCGGTGTGCCGAAGGGCATGCCCGCCTCCGCGAACGAGGTCCCCGGCCACGGGCAGACCGCCCGCCATCCGTCCTGGTAGATGGAGCGATGGCCCATCATCTCGAAGTATTGCGTGTGCCGCTTCGTTTCGGCGGAACCGTCTTCGAGCGTGTGCGCGAAGCTCACTCCCTCTATGGGCGACTGCGTGACACCCTTGATGGTCGCGGGCGGCTCTAGGCCGAGCGCATCGAGCACGGTGGGCACCATGTCTACCGCATGAGCGTACTGGGTACGCACCTCCCCGCGCGCCTTGATGCCGGCGGGCCAGCTCACGATGAAGGGATCGCTGATTCCGCCTCTGTAGGTCTCCCGCTTCCAGCGACGGAACGGCGTGTCGCCGGCCCACGTCCAGCCCCAAGCGTAGTGGTTGAACGTCGTCGGACTGCCGAGCTCGTCGATTCGCGCGAGGTTCTCTTCGAGCGACTCCGGCACGTTGTTGAAGAACAGGTTCTCGTTCACCGAGCCGGTCGGGCCACCCTCCGAAGAGGCGCCGTTGTCCGAGATAGCCATTACCAGCGTGTTGTCCAGCTCCCCGATCTCGCGCAAGAAATCAAGCACGCGCCCGATGTGGTGGTCCGTGTGCGTCAGGAATCCCGCGAACACCTCCATCATGCGCGCGTACAGGCGCCTTTCGTCGTCGGATAGCGTGTTCCACTCCGGAACGTCCGGATCGTGTCGCGACAGCTCGGCATCCTCAGGCGCTATGCCGAGCTCCTTCTGGCGGGCGAAGACCTTCTGGCGGTACGCGTCCCAGCCATCATCGAACTGCCCCGCGTACTGGTCCGCCCACTCCTTCGGAACGTGATGTGGTGCGTGTTGCGCGCCTGTAGCGTAGTACATGAAGAACGGCTTGTTGGGCGCCACCTGCTTGGCGTCGGCGATGAACGAGATCGCTCTGTCCGCCAGGTCCTCGTTGAGCGTGTAGCCCTCCTCGGGGGTCTTCGGCGGCTCTACCTGGTGGTTGTCGTAGACGAGCTCGGGATAGTACTGATGGGTCTCCCCGCCGAGGAAGCCATAGAAACGCTCGAACCCTCGCCCGAGCGGCCAGCGATCGTAGGGACCGGCCGCCGAGATCTGCTCGGCGGCGGTCAGATGCCACTTGCCCAAGGCGTATGTGTTGTAGCCGTGCTGCAGGAGCATCTCGGCGAGGAATCCATTCTCGAACGGGACGTAACCGTTATAGCCGGGGTAGCCCGTCGAGGCCTCGGTGATACAAGCCATGTTGTTCGAGTGATGGTTGCGGCCCGTGAGGATGCAGGTTCGCGTCGGCGAGCACAGGGCCGTGGTGTGCATGTTGTTGTAGACCAGTCCATTCACTGCAAGCGAATCAAGGTTGGGCGTCTTGATCGGACTGCCGAAGCACCCAAGCTGCCCGTAGCCCGTGTCGTCGAGAACGATGAAGAGCACGTTCGGCGCGCCCCCTCTGGCACGCAGTGGCTCGGGCCACGCCGGCTCGCTGACATCGAACGTGCGGCCCACGACTCCGGGAAACGCAGTCCCAGGCCTGTACTCGGTGAGTGACATATCTCTGCGCCTCCCTCGTGCGGTTTCCCTCCCACGAATCTTTCCCGGAACCCCATGCCCCTATCTCTTCGTCAAGGAGCACACTCGCAGCGCCTAGGAAAGAAGGCCCTGCAATCCATCGGCCAGAAGCTTTACCCCAAAGACGAGCAGCAGAACGCCCATCACCGCTGCGTTGTTCGCGATCAGCCACGTCTTCATCGAGTCGAGAGTCGCCTTCGCGCGCTGACCCGCCACGAGGTAGTAGGCGACCGGCAGGGCGACCGTTATGCTGGCGAGCGCGACAAACACCGCCAGGGCCACCCATTCGCCGGTCGGCTCCAGGCCGCCCTGCATGATGGTGACGACGCCGGCTGCATTGAGCGCCAGGTTCTTGGGGTTGATGCCGGACAGTAGCGCAGCGATACCTAGAGCCTGCCCCGCCGAGAAGGCGTCGATCGACCGCATCCACTTGGGCACCTCGGGCTGCTCGTCCGGTCCGGGTCTACATCGCCACTGCCGGACTCCCACGAACAGCAGCAGCACGCCGAGCGCGGTCCTGACCGCGAGCGAGAGCTGGGAGGGATCCTCGCTCGATCCGGCCGAGTCCCCTCCGAAGAGCAGCAAGGCACCCCCGACGACCACAAGGCCGCCGATCCATCCCAAGACGAACGCGAGCCCGTTCGTCCGCGCCTTCTCCGAGAAGAGCATCAGGATCACGGCGGCGATGGGAACCGGGCTGAGCGCGATGCCCACGGCTGCGGGAAGTACGTCGCCGAGCGACAACTCGGCACTCACGCAGGCCTCCCGCGGACCGTCTCGAAGAGCGCTTCTTCTCTCCTCATGATCGAAGACCTCCCCGATGCGCCGACATTCAGGTCGTACGCTGCTTCATACCCAAGTCCAAGCGCGTGTGCAGGGAAGCGATGCGTAGAGCATCGATGACTCTTCCCCCGTCGCACGGGAGACGCACCGGGCACGCGACATTTCGGTTTGCGACATTCGCAAACGGGCACGACTTCTGTATCCGGCAACTAAGGGAGGACACATGTTCAGGCGAAGTGCAATCCTGGCCGCTTTGGTGGTCGCGACCTTCCTGGGTGCTTGCTCCATCGGCGACGACCTCAGCGGCTCGGGCGACATCGAATCGAAGGAGTACGGCGCCGATGGCGTCACACGCATCGTTCTCGCCGCTCCCGGCGACCTTCGAATCGTCCGCGGCGATGCAGAGAAGCTGGTCGTCGAGACGGACGACAACGTGATGGAACACGTGGAGGTCGACGTGCGAGGGAACACGCTCGAGATCCACCTTGACCGCGGAACGTGGGACCAGATCAGGCCGACTCGGCTCGATCTTGAACTCGAGATCCCGGCGCTTGAGAGCATCGCCGTCGAGGGATCGGGTTCGGTCGAGGCAGGCGATCTCGAGATGGGCGATCTCGAGCTGACCGTGTCTGGGTCCGGGACGATCTCGGACGACAACGTGGACTGCGAGAGCCTTCGCGTCGGCATTTCTGGCTCAGGAATGGTGCGGCTAGCCGGAACGTGCTCCGATCAGGAGATAGACGTGTCCGGCTCCGGCAGCTTTGAGGCCTTCGATCTCGAGGTCGACTCGGCATCCGTACGCATGAGCGGTTCGGGCAAGGCGGCAGTGTGGGTGAAGGACGAACTCGATGCGAATGTATCGGGGAGCGGCAGCATCGAGTACTACGGCAAGCCCATGGTCGATTCGTCGACTTCGGGCAGCGGAGAAGTCCGGAGCAAGGGCGAGAAGTAGGCAGCGCGAGACAGCATCCCTGTCGACATCTATGACGCGATGTTTGCGCCCCTCTTCACGAAAGTGCCGTCCCGGTACTCCCGAAAGGCGGCGCGCAACTCCTCCTCGGTGTTCATGACGATCGGCCCACGCCAGGCAATGGGCTCTCTCAGAGGGCGCCCCGACAGGAACAGGAAGCGTACCGGACGCCCGACCGTCTCTATCCGAACGATGTCGCCGTCGGAGTACAGCACGGCCTGGTAGTTGCGGAGCCGTGTGCCCGGCGCGAACTCGGCCTCGCCGTCGATGCAGTACGCGAACGCGGTGTGTCCCGGCTCGACAGCGTGCTCGAACGCGCTGCCCGGAGGCACGCTCACGTCCAGATACTCGGGATCGATCACGACGCCCTCTACAGGGCCGGTGACGCCGTCGACCTCACCCGCGATCACGCGCACCACCGCCCCCTCGGCAGTAGCGACGATGGGGATCTCGCAGCCGGTCAAACCCCTGTAGTGCGGATCACGCCTCTTCTCGTGCGCCGGCAGGTTGGCCCAGAGCTGGAAACCCCACATGTGGCCGCTGTCGCCCTTCGGCATCTCTTGATGGATGATGCCGCTTCCCGCAGTCATCCACTGCACGTCACCCGACCCTATGACGCCGGAGTTGCCCAGGCTGTCGCCGTGTTCGACGTCACCACGAAGAACGTAGGTGATGGTCTCGATGCCGCGGTGGGGATGCCAGGGGAATCCTGCCTCGAACTCGGACGGGTCGTCAGAGCGGAAGTCATCGAGCATGAGGAATGGGTCGAACACCCGCTCGTTTCCGAAGCCGAACACTCGCCGAAGATGCACGCCCGCGCCTTCGACCGTGGGCCGTGCTTCGAACACCGCACTTGCCGAACGCCGCTCTTGCATGATTGGTCACCTCGCCCGTTGGCCGCTTGGGCATCTGGGTGCCGCAAGGCGCGTGCCAATTCATATGTCCACAATCAGGTTTCTGAAGCGAGCAGTGGGATGCCCGACAATATGCCTGTCTAGCTGCTAACTCATCGTGTCCTTGCCCCCATCAGAAGAAGTTGTTCCTTGGGTATTGACAAAATAGAATGTGCGTTCTATATCTAGAATGCCCGTTCTATTTACGGAGGAACCATGACGCCGAAGGTACCCGAGAACTACCGAGAAGCCCGCCGGGCACAGATCCTCGACGCCGCTGCCGAGTGCTTTCTCGAAAAGGGTTTCCACCAGACGACGATGCAGGACATCTTCCGCGCGAGTGGGCTGAGCGCGGGCGCCGTCTACAACTACTTCGAGAGCAAGGACGATATCGTCACCGCAATGGGCGAGATCTCGAGGAACCGCAATGTGGCGATGGTCTCGGCAACGCCGGGGCCCGACGACGAAGCGCCACTCGCCAAGATTCTGGAGTCCTTCTTCGGGATCATGAACACGCCGGATGCCGAGAAGTGGGCACCGCTCGATCTCGAGATCTACGCGGAGGCTGCGCGCAACGAACGCATCCGCAAGAGCATCGCGGACAACGTGCGAATGAGTTCCGACGCGCTCATCCCGCTCGTCGAAGAGCTGCAGGCGCGAGGCGCCTACTCCGCCGACCTGGATGCGCGCTCGATCATAGTGGCGTTTTCGATGCTCGTGCAGGGCATGCAGATCCTGCATGTGGTCGATCCCAAGGCGGATCTGGATGCCTACGTGGAGGTCTGTCTCGCAATCGCTCGCGGAACCTTCTGTGCCGCGCCAGCGACCAACTCGAATTCGAAGGAGGCGTGAGCAATGGTGCTCAAGATCACCGATCTCGTGAAGGTGTACAGGGGTGGCACGCGTGCCAACGACGGCATCTCCATGTTTGTCGAGCCTGGCGAGATCTATGGCCTGCTTGGACCCAATGGAGCAGGCAAGACCACACTTGTGAAGCAGGTTGTCGGACTCGTCGCCCCGACGAGTGGAACCATAGAGCTCGACGGGGTCGATGTTGTGCGTAAGCCACAGTGGGCCAGGAGGACGGCGTCCTTCCAGCCCCAGTCCACCGTGCCCATCGACGGGCTGACGGCGTTCGAGGCCATACAGCTCACGGGTCGCCTGCGCGGTCTGGATTCTCGGACCGCAAGTGCTCGGACACGCGAACTCATAGCCGCGTTGGAGATCGAGGAGTGGACGGATAGGCCAGGGCAGAGCCTGTCCGGCGGCGTCCGGCGTCTCGTTGGCTTCTGCATGGGAGTCGTCGCGCCGGGCAAGATAGCGATACTCGACGAGCCCACGAACGATGTCGACCCGCTTCGGCGCCGGCACCTCTGGAAATGGATCCGCAACCTTGCGGACTCTGGTACCACCGTGCTTCTCGTGACCCACAATGTGCTCGAAGCCGAGAAGGCGGTAGACCGGCTGGCCGTCATCGACAAAGGGCGAGTCCTCGCCTCGGGGACACCCGGGGCGCTGAAGGGCGAGACCGCGGGCGGTCTGCGTCTCGAGCTCGCGACGGCGCACGACGCCGCCCCGCTGGCTCTCCCTGCGACGTTTCGCGCGTACAGTGCGGGGCGTCGAATCCGCGCATCGATACCGGCTGAGGACGTGACCGACGCGATCGAGTGGGCCGCCGCCCGGCAGCGAGAAGGTGTCGTCGAAGAGTACTCCCTCGCACCTGCGAGCCTCGAGGACGCGTATGTGCGCATGATCGGCCGGGCAGACGTCCTCGAAGAGAGTCAAGTCGGCAAGCCCATCGCAACGGTCGCGTGACGCACCGCACTACGAAGGAAGGGACCCGCAATGACGCACGCAATCAGGAGCTTCGGGCTCATGACCAAGTGGCAGCTGCTCAGCCTGAGAGCCATCTTGCCGTTCATCGTGGTCATCCAGTTGATCATCGCCGGTGGCACGGTCTACGGGCTTGGATACCTCTTCCCACAGATCGACCCCGTGTCGGCGCGTTACATCGTGACGGGCGCAGTGACGATGACGCTTATCGCCCTGGGTCTGACCCTCGTCCCGCAACACATCGCCCAGATGAAGCAGAAGGAGACGTTCGACTACCTGTGGTCGCTGCCGATCCCCCGCGTGGTGTTCTTGGCTTCTGACTTCGTGGTGTGGACGGCCGCAGTGGCCCCTGGAGTGGCCGCCGCTCTGCTCATCGGGTCCAACAGGTATGGCTTCTCCCTGGACATGACGGTGTGGGCGGTCCCTGCATTCCTGCTCGTCGCGCTCACGTCCGTGACCGTTGGAATGTCCATAGCCCACCTGTCACCGTCGCCGATGCTCACCGGCATCATCACCAACGTCGTCATCTTCAGTCTGTTCTTGTTCTCGCCGGTGAACTTCCCGGTGGAGCGCCTCCCTGAGTGGTTGCAGGCCGTCCACAAGGTCCTGCCCATCGTCTACATGGCGGATCTCGTGCGCGGAACGGCGACCAGCGGCATCGTGGACGACGTGGGACGGGCAGCCCTTGCAGTCGGCGCCTGGTGCGTCGCGACCACAGCGATCCTGTTCGTCGTGTTTACCCGCCGAGGATAGACCGTTCGGCCGAAGCGGATCGGGCTAGGCGCGCCGCTTCTTGTTCGAGTAGCCGCCCCCGCCGTACGAACCGAGATCCGCGAGCAGCGCGATCACGAGGAAGACCCAGTCGAACCAGACGATACCCCCGGGGAACACGACCACGTACACAAGCGTGGTCCACGGAAGGAAGATGACACCGAGCAACGGCCACATGAAGGCGTCGAACGTCCAAGTGATCCGACCTGGCTGGAATAGCCACCACAACAGGAAAGTGAGTCGCGGTGCGCCCGCGAGCGCCGCGGCGAGAAGACAGCAACCCATTGGACTCTCCCCTCTTCGGCAAAGCCGAAAGTCGCGACCGAAGTCCAACTACCTCATGCGTTCGATCTTCTTGGCGCGACCTTCAGAATGGAACATACCCACTTCGCGCGCTTCGGCCCAACAACAGACACTGAGCGCTCGCCTCGCGTGACATGCCGACCAGACGAGGGAATCACCATCTTGTAGACAAGCGAATCGGGAGGAAGACGATGAGCGCGGAGGAGAAAGCCCCGATGGAGGAGTCGGAAGCCGCAAAGACCACGGTGCGCAACTCGGTTGCCTCCAGCGTCGTCGCCGAGCACGACGCGGAAGTCACCGGCAGTCTGGCTGGCGTCGTGAACGCGCAAGGCGATGCCACGGTAAGCCAAACGGGATCGCTCGCCATCATGGCCAGGGGCGATGTCGAGGCCACCCAGACCGGCGCGGGTGCCATTGTGTCCCGAAGCATGTCGGGTGAGGGCATCTACAGCTGCATTGCCGCCGCAGGAGATATGAGCGTACGTCGCGGCTGGATAGGCGTTGCCATCTCGCCGAAGATGGAGGTGTCCGAAGACTCCCGAGTCTTCATCGGCCCTCGCGCCGCCTTCATCATCGCGGCAGCGATTCTCGGCATCTTCGGTATCGTGGCCGCATTTGGAGTGATAGCTGCGCGGAAGGCAATGGGCTGGCGCCCCAAAGTGCCCTCGGTGTCATGGCATCGCATGGGCGAGTGATGTCGGACGGCTGACCCTTCGCTCGGGTCGCTATGCCGTCTTGCGCCCTGCCCGCCGCCAAGGGACCACGCCCTCGATCTCGACCTCCAACGAGAAGCTCAGGAACGTCCGAATGAGCACGATGGCACCGAGAACCAGCACGTTCTCGAGCGTGGGTTCGACCGCGACCGTTCGGATGAGGTCGGCGGCAACCAGGATCTCCAGACCGAACAGGATCGATCGGCCGAGGTACCTTCGCACGCGCTCGTACGCCTCGTTGCCGCCTCGTCCGATCAGCATGTCGCGCACCGCCCGCGCAATCGCAAGGGCTATGCCTGCGATGATGACCGTAACGCCCAGTGCCTCGACGACCACGGTCACCCGTTCCATCACATCGACGTACGACATGGGGGCTCCTCAACTCCTCGGGGCTCGCCGTCCTCTAGAGGGATGTGCCGAAATGCGTCAATCGTCTGCATCTGGAGCGGTAGCCAGACCGTACCTTGCGACCGCCCACCCGATGATCGCCCCGACCAAGTTCGCGATTAGATCCTGCTGGTTGTTGGCGTAGTCGCCGACCTGGGTCGATGCCAGAACAAGGGTCCCGCCGTACTCGATGATCTCGACGAGCGCCCCGAATCCGCACGCCGTCATCACAACGACGAGTCCCTCCCAACCCCCGAGCCTCAACCGCAGGTGTCTGAAGAGCACCGTCAGGAAGACGGCTCCGGCTGCCGAGTTGAAGGCGTGGATGAGCTTGTCGCCACGCAGACCGAGGACTTGGGTGTGGTAGAGCTGCACGCCGTCTGCAACGACTAGACGACCGAGGATGTGTCCCAGAAACGCGAGTTGGAGCGCGACTGTCGCGAGGATCGGTGGGTCGTAGCGCCTCAGTGTGAGCCACGCTACAACGTAGAGAGCCAGTATCGCGGAACCGTAGAGTACGAAGCCTGTTTCGGCATCCTTGAACTGCAGCGCTTCGCTCACGAGCAAGCCGATGAAGTTCGCCGCCGCGACAGCGTCGAACACTGCCCGCCGACGACTGTAGCGACGGGAGCCTCGGTCCGCCCGTGTCCCCGCAGCGATGGTCGATCGAGCCGACACGACCTCACCCCGCCAGGCGTGCCCGAAACCGCTCTACCTAGCACACCGCACGCCGCTGTGGATATACCCGCGCGAATCTATGCGCAGACTTGGGCATTTGGCGGACAACACCGCTCCGGCGCCTGCGAGGACTCTAGGTCTCCTGCGATCCCCAGAGGCGGCGACTAGTGATAGACGCCAATCCCGCCGTGGCAGCGCGTGCAGACCGCGTCGAGGTTGTCCTCGGTGATGACCGTGCTCGTCTCGACGGTCCCTTGGTTCGAACCGGTAAACCCGACGACGGAATACGAGCCGAGCAGCTTGATGCTGTCCGTGTCACCCGAATGCGGGAAGTCCGCATCGACGTGGTTGGGACTGCCGGGATTGACTCGCTGCTCCCAGTAGTCTCCGGTGCCGTAGTGGCACTGTCCGCAAGCCGAGTTCGTCGGGCTCAAGTCGCCACGATGGCACGTGTAGCACTGTCCGGGGCCTTCGTGCCCACCGACCATCGGCACCGGATGCGTGCGTTCAGTGTGAGCCTTGAAACCGAGCTCCGGGTTGTCGAGCCGTTTCGAGTAGCCGATGTTCAGGTTGTGGCAGTCCGCGCACCATACCGATAGGGCCATATTGCTGATCGCGCTCGAACGCTGAATCGGGCTGTCGACGTTGAACAGGATGTCATTGACGCCCGAACCCCAGATGGATCCGTGGCACTTGAGGCATTCTTCCCAGCTACCCCATCCCGGTTGGTTGACGTATGGCGCATCGACGATCGGCACACCACCGTTGAAGTCCTGGGCGACCCAGTTGGGTGCCGCACGCCCGGTCGCCGCAACGACGAACCCGGCACCAACCTCAGTGGAGAAGTTGACGTCGGGCGTGAGCGTCGTCTCGGGAACGCGAACCGCCTGCCACGCATCGTAGTACCCGTAGCTGTTGGGGGCACCCGTGGTTGTGCCGGAGGGAAACGCCTTGAGGAGCTTGTAGCTTACGTTGGGAGTCCTGTGCAGACCGTACCAGTCGTATACCTCTGCAGTGGTCCACACCTGGTCTGTCGCGTTGTGTACCTGGTGGCAGCTCATGCAGCGAAGCGCGAGCGGGCCGATCTTGGAATAG
>JAOUET010000236.1 GCA_029858605.1 Coriobacteriia bacterium
TACCCTCTTCGAAGTTCTCGGGAAGATGCTTCGCGCGGGCGAACCGTCCCAGGCCTCGCGCTTCGTAGTCCTTCAGCATCAGGTTGCCTAGAAGCGTTCCGAGGCAATCCAGCACGAGCACGTCCTGCGCAGGCACGGCGGCCACCCAGGCCGAACCGGTACCCGGCTCTATGACGCGCCAGCCCCGCGAGCGGTCCTCGTGATGCCGACGAATGCGCGTTGCCATCTCGGTGTCACCTTCGGGTGAGGCGAATACCGCAACGGTCACGTGGGCACCGTGGGAGTCTGCGAGTCTCTGCGCGACGCCGGACTTCCCGCTGCGCGCACCTCCGGTGACCACGACTAGTGACACGCTACTCACCCCTCTCGCTGGCTGTGCCGCGAAGCGCCGCGACCTCTTCGGCCGAAAGATCGCGCCACTGCCCTTCGGGCAGGCCTTCGAGACTCACGGGCCCGAAGGAGACGCGATGCAGCCTCACCACAGGATGGCAGATTGCGGAGAACATGCGCTTGACCTGACGCTTGCGCCCCTCGCTGATGGTGATCTCTACGACCGGCTCCCCTTTGCCCGTCTTGATCACGCGTACTTCGGCGGGCTTCGTGGGACCGTCTTCGAGCTGGATGCCGCTGCGCAGGCGATCCAGATCACCCCTGCCAGGGCGTCCCTCGAGATGCACGAGATACGTCTTGGCGACGTGGTACTTCGGGTGGAGCAGCTTGTGCGCCAGCTCTCCGTCGGTCGAGAAGAGAAGCACCCCCGTGGTGTCGAGGTCCAGACGCCCGACCGGGAATAGCCCCGGGACGTCGCTCGGCACCAGCTCGCGCACCGTGGGTCGTCCCTGGGGGTCGTCCATCGTCGTGACGTAGCCGGCGGGTTTGTTCAGTGCGATGTAGCGTGGCCCATCGTCGAGGTGGACGACCTTGCCGTCCACAGCCACCACGTCGGTCTTCGGATCCACTTTCGCCCCCAGAGCCGTCACGATCTCGCCGTTCACGGCAACGCGCCCGGCCGTCATGAGGTCCTCGGAGCCCCTGCGCGACGCGACGCCTGCGCGAGCCAGGAACTTCTGCAGGCGCATGGCAACGACTCGGTCGTGCGGTGTCGGGTGCTGCGGGGGCATCACTAGCCGGTCTCGTCGGCGTCCTCGTCGGCTTCCCCTGCGGAGCGCTCATCGGTCTCGTCGTCGGCGTCGCCCGTCCTGGCGTCCTCTTCGGCAGACAGCTCGTCGGCAAACGACGATCCGTCCAGCGCGTTGAGACGCTCTCGAATCGAGCGCTCGGTGTCCGGGTCGGGGGCGAACTCTTCGAGCGGAGGGAGTTCCGAGAGGTCCCTCAAGCCGAACTTCTCGAGGAACGTCCGCGTCGTGCCGTACAGGATGGCGTTGCCCTGGTTCTTGTCGCGCCCCACGTCGCGCACGAGGCCCTTGTCCACCAGCGAAGACAGAACGCCCTCGGAGTTGACCCCGCGCACCGCGTTGATGCCCTGACGCGTCACGGGCTGGTGGTACGCGACGACGGCGAGCGCCTCGAGCGCGGCCTGAGAGAGCCGGCGCGTGTCCCAGGACAAGACGTACTCGTCGATGCGCTCGTGGTATGCGGGGTGCGTGAAAAGCCGCCATCCCCCCGCCACTTCGCGCAGCTGGAAGCCGCGGTCTTGTTCCGAGTACTCCTCGGCGATGCCCTCGAGCGCGTTTTGCACCTCGGCCTCGGAAGTGTCCAGCACGCGCGCCATGCGCGCGGCCGAGACCGGCTCGTCGGAAACGAACAGCAGCGCCTCCACTGCTCCGCGCAGCTGGGTGGGCACGCTCATGCTTCGACCTCCTCTTCGAGGGAGAACGGCTGCGACGCGGCTTCCTTGTCGAGCAGCGTCACCACGATGTCGTCGAACGCGGCGTCCTGACGGATGTCGGCCACCGCGCGCTTGTAGAGCTCCAGTATCGCCAGCAGCGTGACGACCACGAATTCCGGCCGCGGATCTTCGGCGATCAGCTCGCTGAAGGTGGTCGATCGCCTCTCCAGCAGCGCGCGGCAGACGCTCTCCGCGTGCGACTCCAGCGAGATCGGCAGCGCGGCGACGTGTTCGGCTTGCAGCAGGAAGATCTCGCGCCTGTACTCGAGATCCGCGCAGATGACTGCAAGGCTGTGCAACGTGACGCTCTCGAGATAGTCCGGCATCAGCTTCAGGAAGCGTTCCTCGAGCCCTGCCTGCCGAGGGTGCATGCGCGCCTGTGCCTCCATGCGCGCACCCAGCTCGCCGGCCACGTTCTTGAACTGCTTGTACGCAAGCAGGCGCGCCACGAGCAGATCGCGCGCTTCTTCCGGCGACATGTCGTCGAGCTCGTCGCCGACGTACTCGAACTCCTGCGGGAGAAGGCTCGCGGCCTTGATCTCCAGCAGAGTGGCCGCAACGAGAAGGAAATCGCTGGCCACGTCCAAGTCCAGGTCGTCCATCTTCTCGACGTGCTCGAGGTACTGGTCGGTGATCTCGATGATCGATATGGCGTTGACGTCGAGCTTTTGGCGCGACACCAAGTTCAGCAGCAGGTCGAAGGGGCCTTCGAACGCCTGAGTCTTGACCCGATACGACATTGT
>JAOUET010000051.1 GCA_029858605.1 Coriobacteriia bacterium
GTATGCACGCGGGAGAACGTGCTCAAGATCTTCCGCATCACGGGCCTCGACAAGGTCTTCCCGATCTTTGGAACGGTCGAGGAGGCCAAGGACTTCTAGGCGTCCTGACTGGTCGACCGGAGCGGTGCGTACTGCGAGCAACGCGCGGATCGTCGGCAGGATTCGAAGCGGGAGAGTGTTGTTTCGGTGTTCGGAATCAGTGGCTTCGAGCTGTTCATCATAGCGGGCTTTGCCCTCATCATCTTCGGCCCGGACAAGCTGCCTCAGATGGCGCGCACTGCGGGTAAGTTCATGCGCGAGTTGAAGCGTGCCCAAGAGAGCATGGAAGCGATGATGCGTGCCGAGATGTACGCGTCCGACAAGCCGAAGGTGACACCTGACGCAGACAAGGCTTCCGTGACTGCTCAGACGGTGGTTCCCGATCTCGCCGAGGACGAGGACGAGGAAGAGGAAGAGGAAGAAGAGGAGGAAGAGGAGTAGGCTCGCGCCGCTCCTCGAATGCACATGCCCGTCGGACCCAAGAGGATGCCGTTTCTGTACCACCTCGATGAGCTGCGCCGACGCATAATCATCATCGCTCTGACCATCGGTCTCGGGTCCGCAGCCCTCTATCCCTTCGCCGAGCAGATCCGCGACGTGCTGCTCAAGCCGGTCCTGCCGCACATACCGGACGGCAAGGTCTCCATCTTCGGGCCTTTCGAAGCGTTCACGTTCAACTTCAAGGTGGCCCTCTACGCGACGCTTGTCCTCGCCAGCCCGATCATCATCTGGCAGGTGCTTGCGTTCTTCTTGCCGGCGCTCAAGCCCAAGGAACAGCGCTACTTCATCCCGACGTTCATTGCCGCGATATTCTTCTTCGCAGCGGGCAACCTCTTCTGCTACAGCATCATTCTCGATCCCGGGTTCGGCTGGCTGATCGACCAGGGCGAGGGGATGAATCTCGTGGCGTCCGGTCCTGCCTTCGTGAACGGTGTGACGCTGTTCATGCTCGGGTTCGGGATTGCGTTCGAACTGCCGATCGTGATCTTCTACCTGCTTGCCTTCGGCATAGTGCCGTACAAGACGATGCGGAAGAACTGGCGGATCGCCTACGTGATCCTCATGGTTGTGGCATCCATCGCAACGCCCGATTGGTCGCCGGTGACGATGGGTATGCTCTTCGGCGCGCTAGTCGTTCTCTACGAGGGCAGTCTGGCACTGGCGCGAGTCGTGCTATCGAAGCGCATCGCAGCTCAGAAAGCGATGGGCTACTGAGTCTTCACCTGAGCGCCATGCCGCTCTTCGGCAGACAAGGGAGTCCGGCACGTGCACGAGATGGGAATCTGTCAAGGCATACTCGACGCGTCTCTCGACGCGGCGAAGGCCGAGGGTGCTACCCGCATCAAGGAGATCCGCATCAGTGTGGGCGAGCTCACCGAGGTCGTGGAGTATGCGCTGCAGTTCGCGTTCGAGGCACTGACGCCGGGCACTCTTGCCGAAGGCTCCGTGCTGCTCGTCAACCACATCCCGGCCAAGTCTCGCTGCCTTCAGTGCGGCGCGGAGTACGAGCACGACCGCTTCGACTCCACTTGCCCCTCGTGCGGGAACCCGTTTAGCGAGAACATTGCGGGTCGCGAGCTCCTCATCGACAGCCTGGAGATCGACACGGGCGACGAAGCGCCCGAAGACGGGGAGTGACGCAATGGAGATCGACCTTTCGAAGCGGATCCTGGATCGCAACGAGCGCCTAGCCGAAGAGAACCGGCGCCTCTTCGAGGAGAAAGGCGTCTTCGTCGTGGACCTAATGGCGAGTCCTGGTGCGGGCAAGACTTCCACGATCCTGGCTACGATCGCCGCCCTGCGCGACCGGTACCGAATCGCTGTGATCGAGGGCGACATCGCGAGCAAGGTGGACGCCGAGAAGATCAAGGAGCATGGGATCCCGGCCGTGCAGATCAACACCGGCGGCGCATGTCACCTCGAGTCGGACATGATACAGCGGGCGGTATCCGCGCTCGATCTCGAAGAGATAGACCTGCTGATAGTGGAAAACGTCGGCAACCTCGTGTGCCCGACCGAGTTCTACCTCGGTGAGGACGCGAAGGTGATGATACTGTCGGTGCCGGAGGGGCACGACAAGCCGTACAAGTACCCGGCCATCTTCGAGATAGCCGAAGCCGTGATCCTGAACAAGTACGACACCGTGGGCATGTTCGACTTCGACGAGGAGGAGTTCCGCTCCGTGGTGCGCCGTCTCAATCATCGTGCGCCCGTATTCGCGATGTCGGCGACAAAGGGCGACGGCGTTGGCGCCTGGGCGGAGTGGCTGGCGCTGCGCATAGAGGATTCGAAGACGTCGTCTAGCGAGGAGTGAGGCGAGTGGATCGAGAAGCGGCGTTCGAACTGGTCGAGGAGAACATCCCGAATCGCAACCTAGTGAACCACTGCGTGGCGGTCGAGGCCATCATGGTCGCTCTGGCGCAGCGGTTCGAGCTGTCCCGCGACGAGACTGAGCGCTGGGCGCTCGCAGGCTTGCTGCACGACCTCGACTACAGCGAGACCGTCGACGATCCCGAAAGGCACGGATACGTCACGGCCGACATGCTCGAGGGTCGAGTCGACGAGGAGATCATCCACGCCATACTCTCGCACGCCGAGAAGGCGCCGCGCGATTCGCTCATGGACCGCGCGCTCTACGCGGCCGACCCGACGACCGGATTCATAGTGGCCGCGGCCCTCGTCCGTCCCGAGAAGAAGCTCGAGGCCGTGAGCACCAAGTCGCTGAAGAAGCGCTGGAAAGAGAAGGCCTTTGCGCGCGGCGCGAGCAGGGAGCAGATGGCAACTTGCGAGGAGTTCGGTCTGACGCGCGACGAGTTTCTGGACATATCACTTGGGGCGATGCAGGCGCGAGCCGCAGAGCTGGGGCTGTAGGACTCCGTTCGGTCGGGGGTTGACGCCGCAGTATATACTCGCAAGACGTGGGCCGACTGGGCTGGCCCGCCGACACGCTACGAACACAGACAGGGATGGTCAATGCGCCTCGTCATTTCTGAAAAGAACATCGCTGCACGCCGCATTGCCGAGATACTCGCGCTAGGCAAGCCCGAGTCGGACAGCGTGTATGGAGTCCCCGTGTACCGCTTTCGTCGCGACGGCGAGGATTGGGTCAGCATAGGTCTTCGGGGCCACATCATGCAGGTGGAGTTTCCGGAGGCTCTCACATATCGCGATGATCGATGGTATGCCGTGTGGCAGGAGTGGGGCGAAGCACCCACCGAGATGCCGGACTCGCTTTCGACGCCGCCGTGGCCGAAGCCGGTCAAGAAGCCGTTCTCGGCAGACGGCGTCGGTCTCAAGCAGTGGAAGCTCACATCGCTGCCGTACCTCGTGTGGGCGCCCGTAGGCAAGTCGACATCCGAGCGTGAGATAGTGCGTGCCCTGAAGAACCTCGCCAAGAAGGCGGACTCGGCGATCATCGCTACCGACTACGACCGCGAGGGAGAGCTCATCGGCTTCGATGCGCGCTCCGTCGTGCTCGAGGCCAAGCCCGATCTCTCGGCCAAGCGCGCTCGCTTCTCGGCGATAACGAAGGAAGAGATCGAGAAGGCGTTCTCGAATCTGGATGAGGTGTCGGATGACCTGGCGCAGGCGGGTGGTGCGCGACAGGATATCGACCTCGTATGGGGTGCCGTGCTCACGAGGTACCTCACGAAGGTGCGTTTTGCGGGTGTGGCGAAGCCGCGGTCTGCCGGCCGGGTGCAGACGCCGACCCTCAAGATCATCGTGGACCGGGAGAAGGAGCGGGACGCATTCGTTCCCGAGACGTACTGGACCGTGAAGGGCGACTTCAAGTCAGGGAAAGACGAGTTCGTCGCGGCACACAAGACGGAACGCTTCGGCGGTGAGGAAGAAGCGAAGGCGGTTGTCGAGAAGACCGCCCGGGAAACGGCCGGCAAGGTCGTCGATGTGGTCAAGCGCCGGCGCACCCTGGCGCCGCCCGCCCCCTTCAACACCACCAGCCTGCTGGCTGCCGCGGCGGCGGAGGGACTCGCACCGGCCCGCACGATGCGCATCGCCGAGTCGCTCTACATCGAAGGCCTGATCTCCTATCCTCGCGTCGACAACACGGTCTATCCGGCAAGTCTCGACCTTGCCGGTATCCTGCGCGCGCTCGACGGTGTGCCGGCGTACCACGAGCACGCAGCCGCGCTCCTCGGCAAGGGGAAGCTTTCCGCCACGCGCGGCAACAAGGAGACGACCGACCATCCTCCGATACATCCGACCGCCGCGGCGGATCCCGAACGACTCAGACCGGAACAGTTCAAGCTCTACAACCTGGTTGCACGCCGCTTCATGGCGACACTCTCCGATCCCGCCGTGCTCGAATCGACGAAGGCGACCGTGGAGGTTGCCGGAGAGTCGTTCGTTGCAAGCGGCGATGTCGTCATCACATCGGGGTATCGGGACGTCTACCCATACGGCGCGAAGAAAGAAGAACGGCTACCATCCCTCTCCGAGGGACAGGACGTAGACTTTCTCGGGGCGCGGTACGAGGAGAAGCAGACGCAGCCTCCGAAGCGGTATGGCGAAGGCGGCATCATCCAGCAGATGGAGAAGCTCGGCCTCGGCACCAAGGCGACGCGGCACGACATCGTCCAGACCCTGCTCGATCGTCGCTACTTGCTGCTCGAAGAGGGGAGCCTGGTGCCCACGTGTCTCGGCCGCACCGTCATCGATGCGCTCGAGTCGTTCGCCGTGCGGATCACGACTCCGGGCATGACCGCGGAACTCGAGGAAGAGATGGACGCGATCGCCAACGGCCGCGCGAAGCGGAAGGTGGTAGTGAACCACTCGCGGGAGCTGCTCGAGGAAGTCATGGGCAAGTTGCTGCCCAAGGCCGCGGACGTCGGTGAGCTGCTGAAAGCCGCGGCGAACGAGGATGCACGTGTGGGTGCTTGCCCGAAATCCGGGCACGACCTTCTGGTCAAGCCGAGCAAGAACGGGCAGTTCGTCGGCTGCGCCGGTTGGCCCGACTGCGACGTCACGTACCCGCTTCCGGACGGGGGAATCGAGCCCGTGGAAGAGCCGTGTTCAGAGTGCGGCACGCCGCAGGTCAAGATAATCCAATTCCGGCGAAAGCCGATCGTGCGCTGTCTCGACCCGGCGTGCAAGACGAACTACGTGGAGCCGCTGGATCTGGGCCCGTGTCCGGTCTGCGCGGCCGAGGACCGGTCGGATGGGCGGATCACATTGCGCGTGTCTCAGAGGACGCTCAAGAGGTTCGCCCGGTGCACCAACTACGAAACGTGCGGTCGCTCCTACCCGCTTCCGCAGAACGGCGACCTCGAAGTCACCCAAGAGACATGCGAGCCTTGCGGCTCGCCCATCGTGGTGGCGCACACCCGGCGCGGTCCGTGGCGCGTGTGCATCGATCCGGAGTGCCCTTCTCGGCCGAACGGGAAGGACTCGAAGGGCGCCAGCGGCAAGAAGAAGGGTGGGCGCCGCGCATCCGGAAGTGGCTCGCGGCGAAAGCGCTCGGGATAGACGATCACGCCGCGTCCGACGTTCGAGGCGGCCGGTGACGGGGCAAGTACTGTGAGACGCATCTCGATGCCCGGGGGATCCGTGATAATCGCTGTCGTACAGCATCGCCTGAGAGACTCTGCCGAAGAGGACGCGCGAGCGCTGGCCTCCGCGGCGAGTCGTGCGGCCGAGGGCGGCGCGGAACTCATCGTGTTCCCAGAGGTTCCCTCGCTTCACGAGCATCCGGCGCGTGAAGATCTCTACGCGCAGCTCGATCCGCTCGAAGACCGCGTTCCCTGGATAGTCCCGCATGCCGGCCCGGACTGCATCGGTCAGTCCTGGAGTCCCGAGGTGTTGCCCGGTCTCGAGGGTCTGGGCAGCGTAGCCCTCGCCGTCGGCGATGCCGTCATCGATCCTGCGGCCATCGGGCGTCTGGCCCTGGAGCGACCCGCGTTGCTCGTCGCCGCCCCACGCAGCGAGTCAGATCTCCAGGCGGAAGCCGTGCTCGAGTTGGCTCTCGGCTTGTCGGACTCCGTCACGGGACTCGTCATCGTGATCGAACCGTCCGGTGCAGAACCGGGACAGCCGGGCCACGGAGGCAGCGCCGTGGCCATGTACGGGGAGATGGTCGCCGAAGCGACCGAGGATGAGGACGTGCTTCTGGCGAACGTGGTGGTTCCCGTGCCGCAACCGGAGCCGCGCGGCCCGATTCCGGGGGTGCCGCCCATTCTGCTGCAACGCTTGGCCCATCACCGCGGCGAGCGCGTCCCGGTCGACTATCCCGCCGACCCTTCCTGACGCGTCCCAGAGCGCTGGGCAGGCTCTCCTGCATGGTAGAATCCACGTGCGACGCGTGGCGGTCCTCTCGGGCCGCCGCGGTGCGTGGCACCCCCGTCCGAGTCGCGAAAGGGTGTAGATGCCGTATCCCAAGGTGACCGTAGTGGGTGCCGGTCAAGTCGGTGCGACCGCCGCATTCCTGCTCGTCTCCAAAGGCCTGGCCGATGTCGTGCTCCTGGACGTGGCCGAAGGGCTGCCGCAGGGCAAGTCGCTCGACATGATGCATAGCCGTTCGGTCGAGCTGTTCTCGCCGACCGTCGTCGGCACCAACGACTACGCGGACACTCAAGGCTCGGACATCGTCGTCGTGACCGCCGGGCTTCCCCGCAAGCCGGGTATGAGCCGAGACGATCTGTTGGCTGCAAACGCCGGGATAGTGCGGTCCGTAGTCGCCGGTGCCGTTGCTGCTTCCCCCGGAGCACTCATCCTTTGCGTCACCAATCCGCTGGACGTCATGACTTATCTAGCCTGGAAGGAGTCCGGGCTGCCGACGCAGAGAGTGTTCGGCATGGGTGGCGTCCTCGACTCCGCGCGTTTCGCG
The DNA here is from genome assembly GCA_029858605.1 of Coriobacteriia bacterium. Lineage (GTDB taxonomy): Bacteria > Actinomycetota > Coriobacteriia > Anaerosomatales > JAENZW01 > JAENZW01. The sequence goes on from JAOUET010000051.1 coordinate 6,881, forward strand.
TACGCGATAGCCGAGGAAACGAACAAGCCCATGGGTTCGATTCAAGCTGTCGTGTGCGGCGCGCATGGCGACGCCATGGTGCCGATGCCGAGGCACTCGACGGTAGAGGGGAAGTCGCTCGTCGACGTTGTCGATCAATCTCGTGTCGAAGCGCTTTGCGAGCGCACGATTCGCGGCGGCGCCGAGGTGGTGGCCTTGCTCAAGACCGGGAGCGCCTACTACGCTCCGGCAGCGTCCGTGGTTCGGATGGTGCAGGCCGTCCTCGGCGACACCAAAGAGAGCCTTTCGAGTTGTGTCTACCTGTCGGGCGAGTATGGCATCCGGGACGTCTACGTTTCGGTGCCCGCACAGTTGGGGCGTGAGGGCGTGGTGTCCGTCACCGAGATGGATCTGAACGCCGAGGAGATCGACGCCTTGCGGGAGTCGGCTGCGACGATAGCCGCCTCGATCGAGGCGCTGGGTCTGAGAGGCTAGTCGCCATGGATGCGTCGACGATCGGGGGAGTCGTGCGAGAGGCGGTGGCCCAGGTCGCCGTCCGATTGCGTCCCGACGTGCTCGCGGCCCTTCGTGAAGCGGCGATTCGAGAGCGTTCGGACCGCGGCCGTGAAGTGCTGGGACAACTCATCGAGAATGCCCGCATCGCCGAAGAAGACGGCGTGCCCCTCTGCCAGGACACTGGAACGGTATGGGTTTGGCTCGAACTCGGCGCCGATGAGTGCCTGGCAGGCGACCTGCAGGGCGAAATCGACCTGGCGGTCTCGCAAGCATACAGAGAAGCCGGGTTGCGCATGAGCGTCGCTGGTGACGCACTCCTGGACCGTTCGAACACCGGTGACAACACCCCTGCGTTTGTGGACGTGACGCTGCGCCCCGGAACCGGGGCGACGGTTCACGTGATGCTGAAAGGTGGGGGCTCGGACAACTCCTCGGCCATGAGGATGCTCGATCCGACCGACGGTCCCGATGGGGTCAGGCGATTCGTGATCGAAACGATCGAGGCCAAGGCCACGGGGGCGTGCCCGCCCCTCGTTGTCGGAGTCGGCGTGGGCGGCACCTTCGACAAGGTAGGCGTTCTAGCCAAGAGGGCCTTGCTGCGTCCCTTGACGGCGCCGCCGCAGGATACTCGGCTCGCCGATCTCGAAGCGGAGATGCTGGCGGAGATCAACGCTCTCGGCATTGGACCGGCAGGGTTGGGTGGAGACACGACGGCTCTCGCCGTTCACGCGATCACGGCGCCATGCCATATCGCAGCGTTGCCGGTGGCCGTGAACATGGGATGCTGTGCGATGCGGTCGGTGAGCGTGGATGTCGACTGACGTGGGCGGCGACACTGGGAAGTCGCGTCCGCTTGACGTCACCGGCGCCGTAGAGGTCTCGAAGGGCGCCTACAAGAGACTTCTCTCCAGCTCGCAGTTCCGCCGTCTGTGGTGGAGCCAGTTCGTGAGCGGCGTCGGCGACTGGCTGGTCATCGGCTTCCTGATGCCTTTGGTGACTTCCCTTTCTGGCGGTTCGTCGTTCGCGGTTGCGGGGATCATGATCGCCAAGATCATCCCCGCGCTGGTGTTCAGTTCCGTCATAGGTGCTCTCGTCGACCGATTCGATCGCAGGCGCACCATGATCGCTGCCGACCTGACTCGAGCGGGGCTGGCACTCGGCCTGCTCTTCACGAACAGCGTCTATGTCATCTACTTCGTGGTCATGGTGATGGAGGTCGCATCACTGTTCCACCTGCCCGCCAAGAACTCGCTGATCCCGTACATAGTCGACGAGAAGGACATCGCTGCAGCCAACGGCCTCTCGTACACGACGCAGCAGGCGAGCATGGTCGTGGGCCTTGCCGCGTCCGGCGGTATCCTGGCCGCATTCGAGGCGATCGTGCGGACCGTGCTCGACTCGGGCCTTCCGCTCGTCGGAAGTCTCGTCGGGCCGTTCGCTCCCGCGCTGCTCGGCCCACGTGCCGGAGTGATCCTGGACAGTCTGACGTTCCTGGTCTCGGCTGCTGCGATCCTCGGCATCCATGTGCGGGCCAAGGCCGTCCGTGCCGAAGCCAAGCTGGACCTCTCGCTCCTCGGACACGACGCCATCGAGTCCTACCGTTTCCTGAGCGACCACGACGAGCTCCGCGCGTTCCTGGTCACGATCGGGTTCGCGATTCTCGGCGGGGGCACGCTGATACCTGCCGGCCTGGTCCACGTACAGCAGAACCTGGTAGGAGGCGTTCCAATCTTCGAGGACTTCGAGTTCGCCAGTCGGCTGGCGGCCGCCCCGCAAACGTTCATTCTCCTCTTCATGGCCGTGGGAATGATGGCCGGTGCACTGATCGTTCCGCGTTTGGCGGGTCGCCTCTCGCTGCAACTGATGTTCCTGGGCGGTGTCTGGGGATTCGGTATTGCCATGTTCGGCTTCGCCTCGGTGGAGCTGTACTGGGTCGCGGGCCTGTTCGCTACAGCCGCCGGATTCTGCATAGCTACGGTGACGGTTGCCGGGAACACCTACGTGATATACACGGTCAGCGACGAGATTCGCGGGAGGGTGTTCACGGCGCTCGAGTCGGTGGTTCGCGTGTCTCTGCTGCTATCGATGATCGTCATGGCTCCTCTCGGCGACATCGCAGCCGCAGCGCTTCAGCGTCTCCTGGACGCCCGCCAGATACCCGCGGAGCAGATGCTGCTGACCGGTTCTCAGGTCGCAATGCAGCTCGCGTCGCTGCTCGTTGTCGCCGCCGGGGTGTACGCTTTGAGAAGACTGAACTGGAGAGCGAACGGAAGGGGCGTCGCCGAGAATGCGTAGCATGCCCGGCGTGGCGAAGATCCATCTCCCGCCGCAACGCTCGAAGCTTGCGGAACTCGCCGTCGGAGAGCAGGCGAGGCTCTCGGGCCCGGTCTTCACTGCGCGCGATGCCACGCACGAGCGGCTCGTTGCCGAACTGGAGTCGAAGGGCGCTTTGCCGTACGGGCTCGAAGGCCAGGTGCTCTTCTACGCGGGTCCGACGCCGCCCGTCCGGGGTCGCGCGGCCTCGGCGGTCGGGCCGACGACGGCGCGCCGGATGGATGCCTACACACCCACGCTCCTCGACGCGGGGATCGCTGCCACTCTCGGCAAGGGCGCTCGCTCGAGAGCCGTGATCGACGCGTGCGTGCGGGCCGGGAGCGTCTACTTCGCGGCCGTCGGTGGTGCCGCGGCTCTGCTCGCCAGACACGTGCGCGCGTCGGAGATGATCGCCTACCCCGAACTCGGCACGGAGGCGCTCGTACGGCTCGAGCTCGAAGACTTCCCGGTGTACGTCGCGATAGACGTGCACGGCCACGATCTATATGCGGAAGCGCCGGCGAACTGGCGCGAAGAGAGAGGCGATTCCTGAAGTGGTCCGGGGCGTCTTCATAACGCTCGAAGGCGGGGAGGGTACGGGGAAGTCCACGCAACTCCGCATGTTGGCCGAGGAGTTGGATTCGGCAGGCTTCTCTGTTCTCGTGCTTCGCGAGCCGGGAGGCACCGAGGTCGGCGAGGTCGTGAGGAAGGTTCTCCTGGATCCCGTGAACGACGGGCTCGATGCTCGAAGCGAACTGCTGCTCTACGAGGCCAGCCGCGCCCAGCTCGTCGCAAAGGTGATCGGTCCTGCGCTCGCTTCGGGTCGAGTCGTTCTGTGCGACCGCTTCTACGATTCGACGACGGCCTATCAGGGCTACGGCCGCGAGCTGGGGTTGGACGACGTTCGGCAGCTCAACGAGTTCGCGACTGGGGTTCTGACGCCCGACCTCACCATCGTGCTGGATCTCGATCCTGCCGAGGGTCTGACTCGTGCGACGTACGCCGGGACCGACCGGCTCGAAGCCGAAGAGGCCGAGTTCCACGTCAGAGTCCGCAAGGGATTCCTCGCCATCGCTGCCGAGG
>JAOUET010000237.1 GCA_029858605.1 Coriobacteriia bacterium
GCTTCTCGTTGCCGAGGGAATCGAGTCAGCACTCACGAGCAGGATCGGACAGCCTTTGCCTGCCGAAATCGCCGATAGTGCGAGGGCGTCGAAGAACTTCGTGGAGTCGGCGCCGTTGGCGATCAGTACCGCGGGCGGCATGTCCTTGGCCGGATTCGACTGGGCGACGGATTTCACCCGCTGCGCGATAGCGGCGGCAAGATCGTAGCGGCCGCCGGTTGCCAGGACGCGGTCCTTGTGAAGCGTCCCGAGAACCGCAGATTCGAGCTCCGTGTAGCGGGGATCCGGCACGGAGACCGGCCCGCCGACGACATGGACCACAGTCGGTCCGTTTGCGGTCACAATCTCGTTGACTGCCTGCTTGACCTCCTGAGACACGGACTTGGAGCTCACTAGGAAGAGCGGTGCATCGTATGCCCAACACAGGCCCGCGGCTGCGAGCGGATCGGCTGCGGCGCGGTCCTCGCCCGATGCGATCACCACGTGGTCGACGCCGGGCCAGCTCTTGTCGCCGTCGGGATCGTAGCCCTTGCGTGCGACCGCGACTGCGGTCGAGTACCGGGACTGACCGGCGACACGCTCGGCCACGCGTCGCATGGAGTGATTCACAGTCACCGGGAAACCAGGGTAGTCGAACGTGTACTTCGCCGTGCGGTATCTGGTGGAGGCAGCAGAGAATATCAACCGGTGGCCCAGAGGGCCTGTGACGGTGGCGAACCCGTAGTAGCCGTTGGCATCGGTCGTATCGGTGCCCATTGGAAGGTAGTCACCCGGCGGCTCGTTGTACTTCAGGTGCTGCACCGTGATGCCTGGCAGCGCAGCTTCCGACTCGGCGTCCTTGACGTTCCCGTGGATCTCGTCGACGACGATGAACGCTGCAGCGGATGCCGGCAGCATCATGGCGAACATCAGCGCCGCCAGGAACACCACTGTGCTCCGCCGCATCAAGACGCGCTTCCGGGCTCTTCCGTTCACGTTGGGCCTCCTTGCGTGCACGACAGCTTGGCTGTGTACAGCAAAGCGCTTGCCTACGGTAGCGGCGGGTCACGCCGATGTGGATCAGGTCGAGCCAGTGTCTCGTCTGCGCCTTCCCCACCAATGCCCTATCCGCCCGGGGGCACGTCCTCTCCCCCGAACTGCGCGACGTGGAGCCGCGAGAACGCTCCACCGGCGGCAAGCAGCAGGCCATACGTGCCATCCTCGATGATGCGTCCGTCCTCGATTACAACGACTCGGTCGGCGTCGCGCACCGTGGAGAGGCGATGGGCGATGATGAGCGCCGTGCGGTCGGCGAGGATGTGCCGCAGAGCGTCTTGGATGAGTAGCTCCGTGCGCGTGTCTACTGACGAGGTCGCCTCGTCGAGGATGAGAATCGCAGGATCCGCCAGGATCGCGCGCGCGAACGCTATGAGCTGGCGCTGCCCGGTCGAGAGCGTCGCGCCGCGCTCGCCGACCTGAGTCTCAAGCCCGTCGGGGAGTCGTTCGATGAAGTCGAGCGCGTGGACTGCCGAAGCTGCCTCTCGCACCTCTTCGTCGCTCGCGTCGATTCGGCCGTAGCGGATATTCTCGGCGATCGTGCCTGTGAACAAGAACGGCTCCTGCATCACTATGCCTAGGTTCGAGCGCAAAGATCCGAGCGTGATGTGGCGCACGTCGTGGCCGTCGACGAGCACCCTGCCCGAAGTCGGGTCGAAGAAGCGGGGAACGAGATTCGCGAGCGTCGTCTTGCCCGCGCCCGTCACGCCGACGATCGCCAGCGTCGCACCCGGATCGACGGTCAGGTCGATGTCCGAGAGAACCTCGGACCCGGTCGCGTACGTGAAGCTTACGTTCTCGAAGTCGACCTTGCCCTCGATGCGGCCGAGAGGCTTTGCGCCGGGCTCGTCGGCGACGTCCGGGGCGGTGTCGAGCAGGTCGAAGACGCGCTCCCCACCGGCGAGCGCAGCTTGCGTTTCGGCATAAAGACTCGAGAGCTGGCTGACCGCGTTGAAGAACTGGCGTGCGTAGTTGAAGAACGCCACCACCACGCCGATCGTCACGACATCTCGTATCGCCAGCCATCCGCCGAAACCGGCCACCAGAGCCGTCGCTCCTGTCGAGATGATGCTCAAGACGGGAGAGAACGCCGAGGAGACAGCAGAAGCGGTGATGTTCGCATCGCGGTTCGCGGTGTTGCGCGAGATGAACTCGGAGCGGTTCAGGCCCGTGCGGTCGAACGCCTGGGCCACTTTGACCCCGGCGAGTTCTTCGGCAAGTGTTGCCGAGACATCGCCGATAGCCTCCTGGCGTCTTCGGAAGGCGCGACGTGCGATGATGCCGAATAGGCGCGCTGTGGCCCACATGATCGGGAGGACGAGCAGCGTCGCCACCGCGAGGCGCCACTCGACGATGAACATCGCGGCGAGCGTCGTGAACAGTCCAAGCGAGGCTCCGAGAACGCGTCTTAGGCTTTGCGACAGGAAGCTGTTCACCTGTTCGATGTCGTTGATGAGCCGACTCATGAGATCGCCGGACTCGGTCGTCTCGAAGAAGCCGACCGACAGCTGGTGCACC
>JAOUET010000052.1 GCA_029858605.1 Coriobacteriia bacterium
ACAGGGCGGTCTCGCGAACGTGGGTCGCACGCGACACTAGTTGGAGTCCGCCACGCTCTTCGGTGCGGGATGCGTCGGTGCCCGGTCGGGCCACTCAGTCCACCCCCTGCGCGATCGGAAGGAATCCTGCGTCCCGAACGATTCCCTCCTGGACCGCCTCCGACAACACGAAATCGACGTACTCCTTGGCGAGACCCTCCGGTTCGCCAACCGTGAAGAAGTGCAGTTTGCGCTGGAGGGGGTAGCGGCCGTTGCGGACGGTCTCGGGAGTGGGCATCACACCGTCGACTCTTATCACCTTGACTTCGGATGTGACGAATCCCAGCGACACGTATCCGATCGCACTCTCCGCGTTCGCCACCACTGAGCGCACCTGTCCCGTGCCAGGAAGAACCGCCGCGGAGCGATCGAAGGACACGCCGCCCATGACGATTCTGTAGAACGCCTCACGCGTGCCGGATGCCTCGTCGCGGTTGACGAGACCGATCTCCCAATCCGGCCCCCCCACCTCGCTCCAGTTGGAGACCTCCCCTGCGAAGACCGAACGCACTTCGTCCGACGTCAACGCGTCGACCGGGTTGTCGGGATTGACCACGACCGCTATCGCATCGACCGCGATCGCGGTGTCGTAGAGACCCAGCTCTTCTTCTTGTGGCTTGAGATCGCGAGACGACGTCCCGATATCGGACGAGCCACGGGAAACAGATTCGATGCCCGCCGAAGACCCCACTCCAGAAACGAGGACCCGTGCGCTCGGGTTCTGATCGGCGAACTCCTCAGCCGCAATCTCGGCTATGGGGAGGATAGTCGTGGAACCGGTCACGACGAGTTCGTCTGAGACTGCCGAAGAGCCCGCGCACCCGGACATGACAAGAGCCGCGAGTACGACCACAACGACCGCGAGTCGCCTGAACGCGTGCGCTCGGCCTCTCTCGCATGCCCCGTTCCGGCTGGGCCGGGACGGTTCAAACAACATTCAGTCGCCCTTCGCGATCGCCCCGAGCGCAGCGTGACGGCCTGTCACATTCGACGCTCGGTATGAGAAGAACCTCTCTGTATGATCGGCGGTGCAGATTCCCACGGCGGCGGTTCGCTCGCGGGACACACCCGCTCGCGCTAGATCCTCCCGGACTGCCGCAGCGAGATCCAGCCCGTTCCCGACCGCGGTGATGGTAGCAAATGTGTTGCGGAATTGCGAAACCCGCTCCTCATCGACTTCGTAACAGCACGGGCCTATGTGGGGACCGATATAAGCATACAGGTCCTCGGGCGCTTGCGCCGTCTCCAGCGCAAGCGCTCGTACCGCCTTCCCGGGAACCCCCGCGAGCACTCCGCGCCAGCCCGCATGCGCTACCGCCACGCCCCTACTCCCATCCGCAGCCACGATCACGACAGGCACACAGTCTGCGTAAAGCAGCATCAGCGGCAAGCCGACCTCGGTCGTCAACATGGCGTCGGCAGACACTATCGGATCCCGCCCACCGGAGGCGAACGCTCCCTTCCCCGCGTCTTCTGCGCCAACGACGGCGACATGGTCGCCGTGCACCTGCCGCGCAGTCACCAGACGCTTCCGCGAATCCGCGAGGTCGACGGCCGCCAGAAGGCGGTCGCGATTCTCATCGACGCGCGATGGTTCGTCGCCGACGTGCGCGGCGAGGTTCAGCGAATCGTACGGTGGCGCGCTGGAACCGCCCGAGCGCTCGCTGAAGGCCACCACGATGCCGTGACGAGCAAGAAGTATGGGGTCGCTGTGAACTGAGACTCCATTGGTTTCTTGTCGCACAAGTCGGGTCATACGGTCGGTGGCCCCCTTCGCGGTCCCATCATTGCACGCGCTTTGCCCGTCGGTGGAGTCCGTCGCCTTTCCTACTCTGCATCCTAGCCGAGCCTGACGGGAGTGGACTCCGCCCGCCGGACGACAGAAACCGATATCCAGGATTTGTGGCCCGATCGCGTCATATAATCGCTATCGTGGGGAAGGGAGACATCAGAGACTCTACGAGAGGAGATGTCATGGATTTGGGCAGGTCCTTCGGGGCCCCATTCAAGGATCAGCAATGGGTGAACAAGACACTGCTTGGAGGTCTATGGGGTCTGCTGGGCGTCACCTACCCGGCTGTAATGGGAGCCCAGCTCGACTACATCCGCAAGGTCTGGGGAGGAGACGAAACTCTGCCCGACTGGAGTGATTTCGGCGGCAAGTGGGTACGCGGTCTCCTCGTTGGCGTGGCGGCGTTCATCTACATGCTTCCTGCGGTCGTCCTCTACAGCATCGGCTTTCTGCCGATCCTCTTCGCGGCAGCCACAGGTGAGGACTGGGCCGCTGGCATGGGGGTCGGCCTCACATGCCTCCTCGGCATGCTGGCAACCGTCTACGTCATCGGCGTCTCCATATTCTTCTTCGCGGCCATCGTGAACTACGCACTGACCGGGAACTTCGGCTCGATGTTCGCTTTCGGCGAGATCCGCCAGCGCATCCGCTCGGGTGGCTATCTCACCGCATGGCTCTACGCCCTGATCATCTCGATAGGCGCCAGTATCATCACGAGCGTCCTTAGCGTCACGTATATCGGTGCGATTCTCTTCCCCTGGGTCTACTACTTGGCCTACATGATGATGGCGCACGTCTTGGGACAGTGGGCCGCGCAGGTCTACGGCGGAGGGGGCTTCGCTCAGCAGCCCGTTCCCGCTGCTCCAACGCCACCGGCACCGCCTGCAACTCCGGGACAGTACCAACCGCCGACGGCACCACAGCAACCAGCAGCACCACCACCGCCCGCGGCACCACAGCAACCACTCGCTCCACCTCAGCCGCCCGCGGCACCACAGCAACCACCCGCACCACCCGCACCGCCCACCGACCCGAGCCAGCAGTAGCGGGATCGGTTCTCCGCAGGTCCGAAAGCGCCGAGTGCCCCGCGGGACCCAGTCCTGCGGGGCACTTGTTGTTGCCTGCCCCGGAAGCCCGATTCGGCACGAAGCCTTCGAGACGCGCGGGCAAATGGAAGGTCCGGGTGCGACGGGGCCCCTTCCGCCGTCGCACCCGGACCCGTAGCGGTGCCTCTTGCGGGCACCGGCTTCAACTAGAAAGTGCGCTTCTTCAAGAACGCCGGGATATCCAGTTCGTCCTCTTCGAGCGGCTCGAACGCCGGGATCGAGGCGCCTTCTTCTTCGCCGGCTCCGAACTCCATCGCCTCTTGGCGCCGACGACCTTCGAACCCTGTGGCAATCACCGTGACTCGAATCTGATCCATCATCGAGTCGTCGATGACAGCGCCGAAGATGATGTTCGCCTCACGGTGTCCCGCCGCCGCAACCACTTCGGCAGCCTCGTTGACTTCGAACAGACCGAGGTCCGAGCCACCCGCTATCGAGAGCAGGACTCCCTGCGCACCTTCGATACTGGATTCGAGCAGAGGACTCGAGATAGCCGCCTTCGCCGCGTCATGCGCACGATTGTCGCCGGCCGCCACACCGATACCCATCAGTGCAGAACCGGCTTCCTGCATGACGGCGCGCACGTCCGCAAAATCGAGGTTGATCAGACCCGGAACAGTGATGAGATCGGTGATTCCCTGACACCCCTGACGCAGGATGTCGTCCGCAATCCGGAACGCGTCAAGGATCGAGGTCTTCTTCTCGGCGACCTGGAGCAAACGATCGTTCGGTATCACGATGAGCGTGTCCACGTGCTCCCTCAGGCGATTGATGCCGTCCTCCGCCTGGACCGCCCTCTTCCGTCCCTCAAAGGCGAACGGCCGCGTCACCACCGCGACCGTCAGTGCGCCGATCTCGTTCTTGGCGATCTCGGCGATGATGGGAGCCGAACCGCTTCCCGTGCCTCCACCCTCACCCGCAGTGATGAAGACCATGTCGGCACCCTGCAGTGCCTCCTTGATCTCACCGCGGTTCTCCTCGGCCGCCTGTATGCCGACGTCTGGATCGGCACCGGCGCCGAGACCTTTAGTCAGGTTCACGCCGATGTGCACCTTGTAGTCGGCATCCGACATCAGCAGAGCCTGAGCATCCGTGTTCACAGCGATGAATTCGACGCCCTTGACGCCTGCCTCCACCATGCGATTGACGGCATTGGTCCCGCCGCCACCGATTCCCACGACCTTGATTACCGCCAGGTAGTTCGCACCCGTTTCGAGCATCTTTCCCTCCCCGTGCAGCACTTTTCGGCGTGTTCACGCCGTAGTCTCAACCTCTAGTCTACCGTTAGAATGCATGAACAACGCTCAATCTTCGCATAAACCTTATACGAAACGCTGGGGGTTTGCAATAGGAATGTGCATAGAGAGACCCGCGGCCTCTTTCGGTCATCGCAACCCAAGAATCCGCGCCTCTTCGGCCAGCGCATGGACGCTGTGCGCTACTCCTCCAAGCCGCGCCACACGGGTCGGTCCACGGTCCGCACGTTGATGTACACGACCTTCCCCTCTTGCTCCGAGAGGATGGTGCGCGCGATCTCATCCTTTGCCGCGATGTCCTCGGCGGAACCGATCACGATCTCGATGTCGTCCGTAGTCATGAGAGCGGTGCGGTCTATGCTGGGCGCGGAGATGGCCCGCGTTCGTTCGCGCAGGGAGTCGCTCAGACCACCAAGCACGTTGAGAGAATTCAGGAGTGGCTCGGACATCGTCTTCTCGCCGATACGCGGTTCCACTCCCTCCAAATCTCGTACGACCATCAGTGTCCGAGTCGTCTCTGCAGTCTGCTCCCCGAGCACGAAGCCCTCCGCGTCAACTAGGAAGAGGTCCGCGCCGCCCAGATCCACATAGGCCACCGGCACGCGTTCGGTGACTCGAATCCTCATCGTCTCCGGAAAGTCCCGAGTCACCTGCGCGTCGGCGATCCATGGATCGGCGTTGAGTCTCTCAGACACCTCATCGCTCGGAAAACGAATCAGCGTCGCGTCCGAAGGCACCGCCGCGATCTCCAGGACGCGCTCCCGAGAAAGCTGATCGTTGCCCAGAACCTCGATCTCTCTGACCGCAAACAAGTGGGAGCGGTACAAAGCGTTCAGCCCGACGATTGCCCCCGTCACAAGCACGGCCGCAACGGTCAACGTGAACGTCGCCTTGACCCTCTGGCGACGAATGCGCCTCTCCCTCTCCGCGCGCTTCTGCGTGACGAGCCGGTCCGCCGGTGTCTTTTCAAGATTCCTGCTAGTACCCGTCCTACCAGAGCGTCGGCGCGTAGCCGAAGACTCAACCTTGCGTTGAGATGCTCCCTCTCCAGTCGTCGACCGCGATCCTTCGCCTATTACGATCTTCCTACGCGGTTTCGAACGACCCGAGGAACTTGATTTCCGTTTCGAGTTCGATGCCATACGCGTCCCTCACAGCGGATCGGATAGCCTCGATCAGGCGCGTCACGTCCTGCGCCGTCGCGTTGCCTGCATTCACGATGAAGTTTGCGTGCACGTCGGAGACGACCGCGTCACCGATACGGAGGCCCTTGGCGCCAAGTGTTTCGATGAGTCTACCCGCCGAGTCACCTTCCGGGTTCCTGAACACGCTTCCCGCGCTAGGCCGCCCGGTCGGCTGAGTAGCCTTCCTCCTTGCAAAGCTCTGTTCCATCTGGCGACGGATCTCCGCGCGATCTCCCGCCTCGGTCCTGAGGCACGCCTCCAGGACGATGCCGCGCTTGCCCACGTCGCTGGTCCGGTAGCCCCACTCGATCTCGCCACCCTTCAGCCGAAGGAGACCGTCATCGAGGGTATACACGGTGACGCCCTCGACCATCGAGCCGATCCATTCGTCCCGAGTGCCTGCATTCATGGCGAGCGCACCACCGACCGTCCCGGGAACACCGACCGCGAACTCGAGACCCTTCAAGCCCTTGGAGTACGCGTCCTGCACGACACCGGCCAGTATCACGCCGGATCCACAGCGAATGTCGTCGCCTTCTCGCGAGTGGCGCCTGAAATCCCTGCCGAGAACGATCACGGCTCCGCGGTATCCAGCATCCGCGACAAGAAGGTTGCTGCCTTTGCCGATCACGGTGTACGCGATGTCCTCTTCGGCAAGGACGCGAAGCGTGTGCGAAACATCGGCGACCGTGTCGCAAATGATGAAGAGGTCCGCCGGTCCGCCTATTCGATACGTCGTGTGCCTTCTCATCGGTTCGTCGAGACGCACGATACCGGTGAGTCCGCGCCGCAGCGCCTCATGTGCGGTCACTATGGACACGCCGTGACTCTTCCGCTGTTTCGTGCGTCAAGCTGGCGCAGGATCTCCGGCGCCATCGAAGTCACGTCGCCCGCGCCCATCGTCATGACCAGATCACCATGCCTTGCACGACCCGCAATGAAGGGTGCAACGTCACCGCGGTGAGGAAGGTAGGCGACTCGCGCGCGCGCGTTGTTATCAAGAACGGCTTCGAGCACCGTCTTGCCGGTAACGCCCGGTATGGGTGGCTCCCCCGCGCTGTAGACGTCCATCAGGACCAGACGGTCAGCGTCATCGAACGCCGAGCCGAACTCCGGTCCCAGCGCCTGCGTCCGAGTGTAGCGGTGGGGCTGGAACACGACCCATACCCTTGCAAACCCGGCTTCGTGCGCCGCTTGCACCGTGGCGCGCACTTCCGTGGGGTGGTGCGCGTAGTCGTCGACGACCGTGACTCCCGCGTGCGTGCCGATGTGGTCGAACCGTCTCTTGACGCCGCCGAAGTCGGACAGGGCGCCGGCGGCTTCTTCCGCATCCAGACCCAACGCGACGGCAACGGCTATCGCAGCCGCGGAGTTGCTCGCCATGTGCTCTCCCGGGAGCGCCACCGATACCTCGACGGACTCTCCCGACGGGATGTCGATCCGCAGGTGCTGCGTCGCGCCCTCCTGGCCAGTCCTCGTGTATCGGACATCAGCGTCTTCGGCACAGCCGTACGTGACGATGCGACTCGTCACCGACGATGCAAGCTGAAGCAGACGTGCGTGATCGGCACACAGAACAAGAGTGCCCTCGTCGGGAACCTTCGCCATGAAGTCCACGAACTGCCTCTCGACCGCATCGAGGGTGCCGTAGTGGTCCAGATGCTCGGCTTCCACGTTCGTGACTACGGCCACGAACGGATCCAGGAACATGAAGGAGCCATCCGACTCGTCGGCTTCCATCACGCAGTAGGCTCCCGTCCCTGCTCTCCCATTCGTGCCGAAGTCGGAGACCTCTCCACCGACCAGGAAGGTCGGGTCGAGCCCCATGCCGGCCAGCATGGTCGCGACCATCGCGCTCGTGCTCGTCTTCCCGTGGGTTCCTGCGACGGCGACCGTCGTCAGGCCGCTGGCGGCTTCGGCCAACATCTTCGCTCTCGGCCAGACTTCCAGCCCTCTGTTGCGAGCCTCCTCGAGTTCGGGGTTTCGATCCGGGATGGCTGTCGATACCACGACGACCTCTGGATTCCCGAGGTTCCCGGCATCGTGACCGATGGCCACCGGAACGCCTTCCTCCAGAAGGCTGCGCGTGTAGCGCGATTCCTTGAGATCGGAACCGCTCACCGAGACGCCTCGCTGGTGCAGGACCCTAGCGATCCCGCTCATCCCAGCCCCGCCCACCCCGATGAAGTGTGCGTGCACGCGCTGTTTCACTACTCAGTCCCTTCTTTGGCGCTGCTTCCGACAGCCTCGCTGATCACGGCGGCGACTAGCCTGGCCGCTTCCGGCCGTCCCAGTCGCTCAGACGCGGCAGCCATGGTAGCACGCGAAGTGGCATCGGCGAGCAAGCGCACGACCTCGCTCGCGAAATCCGGCCCGTCGAGAGCGGAGTCCTCGATCATGACGGCTCCTCCGCGCTCGGAGACCGCCTTCGCATTCAGCGTCTGGTGATCGTCCGTCGCATAGGGGTACGGAACCAAAACGGCCGCTCTTCCTATGGCGGTTATCTCGGCAAGCGAGGTGGCACCGGCCCTGGCCACGATCAGGTCCGCACCCGCGATGCAGGATCCCATGTCCTCGATGTAGTCGTGGACGCTCCACCGCCCGCCTGCTTCTCCCCCGTGAGCAGCAAGGTCGGCCGAGGCCGAATCGTATTCTGCCCGACCGGCGATGTGCAGTACACGCACGTTTTCGAGCGCGAGGATCCGTTCGCTAGCAGCCACTACCGCCCGATTGATGTGACGCGCTCCCCTGCTCCCGCCGAACACGAGAAGCACGACATCGCCGTTCTCGGCGTCAACGATCCGTCGCCCACGGTCCCGACTCGCCCCGAGGACGGCCGGGCGCACAGGGTTCCCGGTCACGACACTTCGGCCGGGATGCTTCAGGTAGGCCGAGGAGCCTTCGTACGTCACCGCGACTCTGCAAGCCCACCGAGACAGCAGCCGGTTTGCGAGACCAGGTACTGAGTTCTGCTCGTGGATGACCAGCGGCGTGTGCCTCACGACAGCCGCCAGGCCAACGGGGATCGACACGTATCCGCCGAATCCCACTACTACGTCGGGCTCTAGCCTGCGCAAGATGCCGACCGCTTTGAGTGTCGACCAGAAGGCTACTGCCACCGCGATCAAGAGCGAAAGAGGGCGTGCACGATCGAACCCCCTCGCCGGAAGCCCGAAGAACGGAATACCCGCCTCGGGAACGAGGCGGGCCTCCAGACCCGATGGCGTGCCGACGAAAGCGACCTCGTCACGCCCGCTTGCGACGACTTCCCCTGCTACCGCCAGCGCGGGATAGATGTGTCCGGCGGTCCCACCGCCGGTCATCAGAACGCGCACTTGGGGGCTTCCTTTCCGTTGCCTGTCCTACCACGCCACGCACACCGCGAGAGCCGTGTGCGGAAACCGACAGCATCAGTCCGATGCATACCAGGGTGAACGTGAGCGACGAGCCGCCTGAGCTCACGAGGGGCATCGGAATCCCGGTCACCGGCATGAGTCCCGTGACGGCAGCCATGTTCAGTAGTGCCTGTGTGACGATCATCGCGGTGACTCCACCGGCGAGAAGTCTGCCGAAGGGGTCGCGCGCGCCCAAGGCGATCCGAACGCCCGCATACGCGAACACGCCGAAGGCTGCTATCACGGCGAGAGTCCCGAGCAGGCCCAGTTCCTCGCCTATTATCGCGAAGATGAAGTCTGTGTGAGCAGCCGGGAGGTAGAAGAACTTCTGCCGAGACATCCCCAGCCCGATGCCGTCGATGCCACCCGAACCGAAGGCGAGCATGGCCTGCACCGACTGGTAGCCACCGCCTTGAGGGTCCGCCCATGGATCCAGGAAGGCCAGTACTCTAGCCGCACGGTATGGCGCCAGTGCTACGGCCGCCGCAGCAAGTCCCGTCCCGCCGACGAATGCCATGGAAAGCGTCTTCCAGTCGATGCCTCCTAGAAGGAGCACCAGGTAGACGGTTATGGCTATCGACATCGTGGTGCCCATGTCCGGCTGCGCCATCACGAGCGCTACCACGACACCACACGCCAGGGCGACACGCCCCCAGAACTCCTTGATCGTTATCGCACCGCGATATCGCTGCACCGTCAGGTGTGATACTGCGATGACACACGCGAGTTTCGCGTACTCCGAAGGTTGTATCGTGAACCCGCCGACGTCGATCCAGCGCGTAGCACCCCACTTTCCGACGCCGATCGCGAGGACCGCGACAAGACCCGCTACGACAACGCCGTAGATGACCCAGGTCGAGGAGTGGAGTCTTCGGTAGTCGAATCGCGCGGCCACGAACATGAGGACGACTCCCGCAACCGCATACGCCAACTGGCGCTTCAAGTGGTACGCGCTGTCGCCGAGTTGCACGCTGTCGGCCCCGAACGACGCCGAGTACACCATGACTAGCCCGCCCAGAAGCAAGAACAATGTCGCGCCCAACAGCGCGTAGCGGGCAGTCAGTCCTCCTGCGGGCTTCACGTCACGCGCCACCGAGAGCCACCTCTTTCGCCAGGCCCGCGACCAGACGCTTGAACGCTCGACCGCGATCCGCGTAGTCGTCGAACTCGTCGAAGGACGCACATGCGGGCGAGAGAAGCACCACGTCCGCAGGCTCAGCGAGACCGCGAGCGGTACTCACGGCGTCTGCCAGGGAGTGCTCCGCGACCCCAGGACACCCAACTGCTTCGAGTGCAACACCGATCTGAGATCCTGCTTCGCCGAAGGTGACGACGGCCTTGCACCGCGCGCACACTTCGGCGGCAAGATCGGCAAAGTCGTTGCCCTTGTTCCTTCCGCCAAGCAGCAGCACGATATCCCGCTCCGGAAACGCTGTCAGGGCTTTGACGACCGCGTCGGGGTTCGTCGCTTTCGAATCGTTGAAGTACTCGACCCCATCCACTTCGCCAGCGGGTTCGAGGCGATGCTCTATCGGCTGGAAGGTGCGAAGCCCTTCCCGAATCGCCTCGATATCTGCACCGAACAGGTGCGCGGCGGCCGCGGCAGCAAGGGCGTTGCTGACGTTGTGGTCTCCCCGAATACCGAGATCGTCGCGCGCAACCAGGTCTACTCGGCCGGATGCCGTTTCCAGAACCAGCATCTCTCCGGCAAGTCCGGCGCCATTCGGCAGAGCGCGCCTCCTGCTGACTGGCACCACACGGACTCCCTGAGCCGCGATTCTTCCGGCAAAGGGAGCCGAGCCGGGG
>JAOUET010000053.1 GCA_029858605.1 Coriobacteriia bacterium
GACGCCGGATCCTGACGGCTTGCGGAACTCGATGTCGGAGTGGGTCACTCGCGAGGGTCGACCGTTGATCTTCAATCCCACTTCGGGCGCCGGGGGATTCGCCAAAGTGGACGCGGTGTCCGGGGCGCTCGCGGCGCTCTGCGTCCCGCTGATGACGGCCGAAGGAGCGGTTGGCGCAATCATCGTCGGTAGCCGCAGTCCGGATTTCCGTTTCAACAGCGACGACGTTCGGCTTCTTTCGACGATCGCAAACCACGTGACGATCGCCATCGGCAACATCGAACTGTTCTCCAGCCTTCAGGAGGCATACTTCTCGACCGTACGCTCGCTTGCGGCCGCCGTCGACGCCAAGGATCCGTTCACCCGCGGTCACTCCGATCGCGTGGCTATGTACGCGACGATGATGGGCCAAAGACTCGGTCTCTCGATGGAACAGTGTACGGCTCTGGAGATGGCCGCCTACCTACACGACATCGGCAAGATCGGCGTGAGGGAAGAGATCCTGCTCAAGCCGGGTCGACTCGACGACGCCGAGATGAGCCAGATGAGGCACCATCCTCTGATCGGTGCGAACATCCTCAAACCCGTTGGGTTCCCTTGGCCCATCACGCCGGTCGTCAGACACCATCACGAACGGTGGGACGGGGACGGCTATCCTGCCGGGCTCAAGGGCGAAGAGATCCCGCTGCTTGCCCGCGTGCTGACCGTTGCAGACGCGTTCGAGGCCATGACGGCCGATCGCCCCTATCGTTCGGGACGAAGCATCTCTCAGGGCATCGAGGAGTTGCGCCGCTGTTCGGGTTCGCAGTTCGACACACGCATCGTGGAAGCGTTCATAGAGGCCTTGGAAGCGAGCGACATTCTGGCAAAGGGCATCGAAGTGCCCGTGCTTGAGGAAGTCCAAAGCGACGAAGCGCGCGCGATCTTCGTAGCCGTGATCGAAGGGATGCTCTCAAGCTTCCGCAGGCTTGGCGGGCCGCGCTTGGCGGCCAACGTCGAGCAAGAGCTGAACGACCTGTTCGCCGACAGGGGCTACCCCATCACCGTTTCGTCGGGCCGCGTATCGGTTCACTTCGAGGACGGGATCTCAGACGAACTCCGCTCGATGCGCGATGCGGTCAAACTCGTGGACGAGACAATGGGGAGAATGTCCGGCGAAACCCTCGTCGACCACTTCTACGCTGATGCGATGGCGACGTTGTCGGATCGCATGAGACTGCTCGCTCACTCTCTCGACTTCCACGGCTGACCTCCAGACGGCGTGCCGAAGCTGCGGTGTCGCCCGGCGCCGCGTCGCTTGACGACTCTCCAACGCTGGGCCACGCTGCCCCTTCGTATGGGTGTCGGCGGTGCTACACTATGGCGCGAACCAGGTCAGGATTCATGGTTTGGGCGCTTGGACGGAGGGTCGATGGCACTGGTTGTGGCCAAGTTCGGTGGCACTTCGCTGGGTGGTGCGGAGCGAATCCGCAACGTTGCCCGGCGCCTTATCTCGCGCAAGGAATCCGGCGACGACATCGTCGCTGTGGTCTCGGCGATGGGAGACGTCACAGATGAGTTGGTGGAACTAGCCCGAGAGGTCTCCTCCGATCCGCCGGACCGAGAGATGGATATGTTGCTTGCTACCGGCGAGCAGGTGTCGATCGCGCTGCTGGCGATGGCGATTCACGACATGGGTCACGAGGCCATCTCTTTCACGGGAACGCAGGTGGGCATCGTGACGGATCCGGTTCACAGGAAGGCGAAGATCACGGAGGTCAAGGTCGATCGCGTGCGCGAGGCGCTCTCAACCGGGAGAATCGTCATCGTGGCTGGATTCCAGGGTGCGACGCCCGATGGTCAGATCACCACACTCGGGCGGGGTGGGTCCGACACGACCGCCGTCGCCGTGGCTGCAGGGATAGGCGCCGACGTCTGCGAGATCTACACGGACGTGGACGGCGTATTCACCGCAGACCCCAGGATCGTGCCTTCGGCAAGGAAGATCGACTCAATATCCTACGAGGAGATGCTCGAGATGGCATCGAGTGGCGCCGGCGTGCTTCAGATGCGTTCGGTCGAGTTCGCTCGCAACCACGGTGTCGTCGTCCACTGCCGTTCGAGCTTCACCGATTCGCCCGGTACGATCGTCAAGGAGGCTGACGAGACCATGGAGCAAGCCATCATCTCTGGCGTGACGCACGACACGTCGGAGGCGAAGATCACCTTGCGTGACGTGCCGGACCGTCCGGGTGTGGCGGCGCAGGTCTTTACGGCCATGGCCGACGCGAACGTCAACGTGGACATGATCATCCAGAACGTGTCCGAGCAAGAGACGACGGACATCTCGTTCACGGTGCCGAAGGACGATCTCGGCAGCGCGAACAGAGCACTGGACGACATAGTCGCGAAGCTCGGAGCTCGCGAGTGGTCAGTCGACGATTCCGTCGCGAAGGTGTCGCTCGTGGGCGCAGGGATGAGAACCCATCCCGGCATAGCGGCCCAGATGTTCCGGACGATGGCCGAGGTGGGAGTCAACATCGACATGATCTCTACTTCTCCCATCCGTATCTCCTGCGTGGTGGCTGCGGACCAGGTCGCCGACGCGGTCAGGGCCTTGCACGACGTGTTCGGCCTGGGATCAGACGAGAGCGGCGGCGAGGACGAGCCGACGCACGGAGGGGGCGAGTAGGTATGGCGTGGGACCGCGCCATACCCGACCGACCGACGGTCGCGGTCGCCGGCGCCACCGGCGCCGTCGGCAGGGAGATGCTGAAAGTGCTCAAGCAGCGAGATTTCCCGGCAGAGCGGGTCATTGCGCTGGCGTCGTCGCGCTCTCGAGGTCGGCGGTTGCCGTTCGCGGACGAGGAGCTCGAGGTCCAGGAGATGACGCCGGCGAGTTTCGTGGGCGTCGACATAGCCCTGTTCTCTGCCGGCGCGTCGATTAGCAGGACCATGCGCGAAGCCGTCGTTTCGGCGGGTTGCGTGATGATCGACAACTCTTCGGCCTTCAGGATGGAGGAGGACGTTCCGCTCGTAGTCCCTGAGGTGAACGCCGAGGACATACGTTGGCACTCGGGCGTGATCGCCAACCCGAACTGCTCGACCATCCAGCTGGTCGTGGCGCTGAAGCCACTTCATGATGCGGCTACCATCAAGCGCGTCGTCGTCGCCACCTATCAAGCGGCCTCGGGCGCCGGCGCCGCCGCTATGGACGAGCTTCACGAACAGACACGGGACGTGCTCGCAGGGCGGGAGCCTCGGGTCGAGCAGTTCTCGCATCAGATAGCCTTCAACTGTATCCCGCACATCGACGTGTTTCTCGACGACGGATCCACGAAAGAGGAGTGGAAGATGGTCGTCGAGACGAAGAAGATAATGCACGCCCCTCAGATGGAGCTGATCGCAAGCTGCGTTCGCGTGCCCGTGCTGAGGTGCCACTCCGAGGCGGTGCACGTGGAGTTCGAGGAGCCGCTCGGTCTCGAAAAGGCCAGGCAGGTACTGGAAGAAGCGCCTGGTATCGTGGTCACGGACTCTCCGTCCGAGTCGGTATATCCGATGCCCGCGATGCTGGAGGGTACGGATGCGACGTACGTCGGGCGCCTGCGCGCAGACGATTCCGTTGACCACGGCATTGCGATGTGGGTGGTCGCCGATCAGCTCCGCAAGGGGGCAGCGCTCAACGCCGTGCAGATCGCCGAACTGCTGTAGAGCGTGAGCAACTGCACGTTCGTGCGGTATGCTGTTGAGGTCTACAGCAGACCACGGGAGCGGTCCATGGGCGGAGAACGGATCCTCATCGTCGAAGATGACACGACGATTGCTCGTTTCGTCGAACTCGAACTCGCTCACGCGGGCTACGAAGTCTCCAAGGTTTCGGACGGCAAGGCGGCGCTGGATGTCGTCGGCGAAGGTGAGCCGGATCTACTGATCCTCGATCTCATGCTGCCTGGCATGGACGGGCTGGACGTGGCTCGTGCGCTGCGTCTGTCCACAAGCCACTTCCCGATTCTCATGCTTACGGCGAAGGCGGACACGCAGGATGTCGTGACTGGTTTCGACGCTGGGGCCGACGACTACCTTCGCAAGCCGTTCGAGATTCCGGAACTGCTCTCTCGCGTTCGGGCTCTGCTCAAGCGCACCGAACGCGAGCGGTCGGGGTCTTCGTATGAAGCCAGCGGCGTCAAGGTCGATCCCGCCTCGCGCCGCGCTACCGTCAACGACGAGCCTCTCGATCTGACCGGCAAGGAGTTCGACCTCCTCTTCCATCTCGTCACCAATGCGGGCCGTGTCATCTCCCGTGACGAGATACTTGAGGCGGTCTGGGGCGGCCAGCACGCCACCGACAGCAACGTCATCGAGGTCTTCGTCTGCCACCTGCGCAACAAGATCGGGGATCGTGACAACACGATCATCCAGACGATCAGAGGCGTGGGCTACTTCTTCGCGAGGGGATAGCAAGTGAGAGGCCGGTCCTCGCTGAGGACGTGGCTGCTGCTCGTCGCGATCCTGTTCGCCGGGCTCGTGGTTGGCGGCGTCGCGCTCACAACCTACGTCGTGGTGTCGGACGGCATGTCTCTCGTCGCGCACGATGCCTCGGTGGCGGTTGCGCAAAGCGCCGCGCAGATCGTGAAGCAGGAGACGACCAACGCCAAACTTGCTGCAGCGGAAGAGGGCCTGGAAGGAGACGCGCGCGAGCGAGAGGCAGAACGGCAGTTCCAGCGCCGCGTCCCGGAGATGTTCCGCGCTGGGTCCCTTGCCGCCGGGGCGTTTGCGTTCTATGAGGAGAGTCTCGAGCCGGTTTGGTTCTCCGACGAGCAAGCCCTTCTGCCCGGAGCGGAGTCTCAGCGACGGCGCGCGCTCGAACTCAATCAGACGACGGAATCGACCCTCGACGAAGGTGGCGTCCTGGACGGCCTCTTCGCGCCGGCGAAACTGGGCACATACGTCGTTCACGTGCCGCTCGATCTGCCGCGGGGGGAGCGCGGAGTGCTCGACGTCGCGTACTTCCCAACGCGCGAGGAGGCGGTGATCGACGCGATCCGCTTTCCCATGGCCATGCTCGCAGTGTCGGCGATGATCATCATGATCGTGATGATGCAGACGAGCATGGGATGGGTTCTCAAGCTAGTGGATGATCTCCGAAGGGCGGCCGATTCCATCGACGCAGGGCAGCTCGATGTTCACCTGCCTGAAGAGGGGCAGCACGAGATCGGCGATTTGGCGCGTTCGATCAACGCGCTGATAGACCGGCTTCGGCGCAGAGCCGACGTACAGACTCGCTTCGTTGCCGATGCAAGCCACGAACTGGCTACACCGGTGGCGGGCATTCGCGGCTACACGAATATCCTGAGGGCGTGGGGCGCCGACGACCCCGAGGTCCTGGACGAGGCGATCAGGGCGATAGACAAGGAATCGCGACGCATGGCGCGCCTGTGCGGCGACCTCCTCTCCCTCGTAAGGAGCGATCGAGCCCTGGAATTCAAGATATCGCGCTTCGATGTCAACGCACGCTGTCGGGAGATACTGGCGGCGGCCGCGACGCGATACCTCTACAAGGGGCTTGAGTTCGTGGGCCCGGAAGATGAGTCGCTGGTGATGATGGGCGACCCGGATAGAGTTGAGGACGCCATCTCGATCCTTGTCGACAACGCGTGCAAGTACACGGCCGAAGGGGGCCAGGTCAGAATCGCCACGAGGAAGCGTCGGGACCGAGTCCAGATCCAGGTCGCCGACACAGGCATCGGCATCCCACAGGACGATCTGCCCAACATATTCGAGCGTTTCTACAGAAGTGATGCGTCAAGATCTCAGGAAACCGGAGGATTCGGCCTGGGTCTGCCCATCGCCAAGGCCATCGTTGAAGCCACCGGCGGTGCGATAGATGTGAAGAGTCGGGAGGGTGAGGGAACGACGTTCACGATTCTGTTGCCGAGGGGCCGACTCTAGATCCTCGGCAACAGAACTCTCAAGAATCCCCAGGTAGGTGCCGATAGGCGCGAATAGAGGCAATGCGCGCTCAGAGAGCACCACCGGGGAGATGCGAGTGTCCAGCGAGGGACTAGCACACACCGCACTACAGGGTCGCGAATGGCGGGATGGCGTCGACGCTTTGGTCGAGGCCGTCCGACTTGTCGTATGCGTGCTCGATTCCGGTAGTCGCTCTGTGGTCTTCTCCACGGACCGCTGTTCCCACTGCGACGTCGCCACCGCCGACGGACCTCACGAGTCTTGTCTGGGCGAGGCGTCACGTGTGCCCGACGACGTGACTCTGATGACCTGCCGCGGGAGTCTCCCGTGCTACGTTGCCCCCATAGCGCACGCAGACCGGGATGCATGCACGTTGGTGGTAGGGGGATTCGTTTCGTCGACACGCGAGCGGAATCGCCTATTCGCCAAGCTCGCCAGCGTAGGTGTCCAGGAGACCGCCGCCCGGACGGCCGCGCGCGCCATCCCGCTCGTGCCTCGCCGGCAGGTGGAGGCACTCGCGAGGATGCTGGCGGTCCAGGCTTCCGCGACACTCAGCCGGGCATCGGAGAACGCTCGGTGGGCCACTCGCGTGCGGGAGCTGGAACTGTTTGTGGAGGCTGGCACGACATTCGGCAGTTCTCGAAACGGGGATGCCGAAATCGAGAGTTCGATACTCGAACGAGCCATGGGCCTCGTGTCCGCCGACTGCGGGACGATAATGCTGTTGCGTCCCGGCACCGACATCCTCGAGGTAGTGGCCGCTCTCGGAGAAGCGTGCGTGGGCGCTCTGCACGCGCGCGTGCACCTGGGCGAGGGCATCTCCGGACGCGTCGCGCGCACGGGCCGCAGCGTGCTGGTGACCGGCGACCGCGACGAGATGTTGTGTCACAGCCTGAGTCCCGGTCGTGGCATCCGTCACGCTATCTCCGTGCCCCTGAAGCGCGGTCCGGACCTCATCGGCGTGCTCAACCTGGGCATGACGAATCCGGAACGCAGGTTCCTCGGCGAAGAGATCCGGTTGATCGATCGCTTCGCGGCGTTGACGGCCGTCGTGATCGACAACGTACACCGCCAACGCGCGTCCGAGAGGATCACGTACGAGGTATTGAAGCTCAACGAGTACGCGAGAAGTGTGAGCACGTTGGCGTCCTCGGATGAGATAGTGTCGCTCACCGTCAGCGTGCTGGAAAAGGCGTTCGACTTCGAACTGGCTGGCGTCGTGGTGACCGGGTGGGGCCGAGAAGACGCCACCGTGGTGCTGGGGACCGAGGTCCCGGAGAACGTCATCCAGTCTGTCGTGGCCGAGGCGGCAGGCTGGTACGAGGGAGAGGAAGCGCTGGGCGAGATCCGCTACGTCACGCATCTGGCCGAACCAGGGCCGCCCGCTGCCGACTTCGGGGACTGGTCGGTCTTCTCCAGCGAGATCATGGCTGGAGACACCATCGTGGGCTATGCGTTTCTGGCCAGCCATGAGGACGGCGCGTTTTGCGCCGAGGACAAGCGCATGCTCGACGGAATCGCCGATCATGCGGCTGCCGCGCTTTGCAGAGCGGCCCTCTTCGAGAGGCTACGCAACGATTTCACCCGCACGATCTCAGCACTGTCAGCGACTCTAGACGCCGGAGAGCGCGTGCCGCGCGGCCACTCGGACCGCGTGATGGACTACGCCATGGCCATAGGCGAGGAACTCGGTCTTGCGCGGGAGGACGTAGAAGTCCTGCGGTTTGCGGGTCTTCTCCACGACGTCGGGAAGATGGGGCTCTCCGAAGAGATACTCCTCAAGCCTTCGAGGCTCTCGGAAGAAGAGATGGAAGAGGTGCGGCGACACGCCGAGATCGGTGCGAGCATAGTCGAGCAGCTGGAGTTGCTCGACGCCGTCACGCCCGTGATTCTCCACCACCACGAGCATTGGAACGGTGGTGGCTATCCCCATGGGCTGGCGGGAGACGAGATCCCATTGCTCGCGCGCATCCTGTCTGTCGCGGACGCGTTTGACGTGATGACGTCGGAACGCCCGTATCGTCGCCGTCTATCCTATGCGGAAGCCAGACAGGAACTGCGGTCGGCAGCCGGAGTGCAGTTCGATCCTCGCGTAGTGAGCGCACTGATCGACGCACTCGAAGCTCGGGCGCTCGTGGGTCGCACGGGGTTGCTCGCGGAGCTCGGTCCCGAGGATCATCTGCCCGCCTAGGCGACTCAGTCCGACCGCAACACCCCTGCGTGCTACAATCCCGTGAGCATTCGACCATCCGGGGGTCCTCGTGAGACACAGTCGCTACGTGGCGCAGGCAGGCGTCATTGCAGCCGTATACTCGGCTTTTACGATTCTCGTGCTCCAGCTTCCGGGCGGCATCGGCTGGGGTCCCGTGCAGCTGCGGCTCAGTGAGGCGATAACCGTCGTCGCCGCTCTGACACCCGCTGCGATACCGGGGCTCACGCTGGGTACGGCGGTTGCGAACGCCTCCTTGCTCCTCGCGTTGGGCAACCCGATAGTCCTCTATGACGTTGTGCTGGGGTCTATCGCCACGCTCCTGGGGGCCTTCTGGACGTGGCGATTCCGAAACAAGACGGCGCTGGCGCTGCTTGGACCCGTTGTCTTCAACGCACTGATCGTGCCTGCCTATCTGCCCATTATCTTGAGTGAGGTCGCGGGCTTCTATGAGGTCCCGATCCTGGGGGTAGACTTGAAGGGGCAATGGCTAGGCATGTACCTGTTCGGTGTAGTCGCAGTAGGCGTCGGCCAGGCAATCGTCGTCTACGGTCTCGGCTGGCCGTTGCTTGCGGCCATGAGGCGGATCGGTGTCGCAGGAATGGCCGGTGACGGCGAGTCCTGATGCGTGCGGAAGCAAGGATGGACACATTCGGTCTCGACATAGCGAGTCGTGAGTCGTGGACTCGAGGTGCGTTCGGTCGGCCCGAGGGCTTCTTGATTCAAGGCAGTCCCGACGACTGCAAGGAGTGCTGGGGATGCGTCCGGTACTGCCCCGCACGCGCCATTCGGGTGACGAACGGCGTTTCCGAGGTCGTCGCAGAGCGGTGCGTGAAATGCGGAGCTTGCGTTTCCGAGTGCGGAAACTGCGGCCGTTTGGTCCGCGACGACACGCCTGCGGTGCGCGAGCTTCTTCGGAGCGGGCGGCCCGTCGTGGCGCTACTGGCGACAGAGTTCGTCGCGGCGATGCACCCGATGGCTTCGGCCGAGGTGGAGCGCGCCCTTGAGTCCCTCGGCTTCTACGCGGTCGAGAGCACGCTCCTCGGCGAAGAACTGGTTGCGGGGGAATACGAGAGGCTGCACTCTCGGTCGGGGATGCCCATGACCCTGCGCTCGACCTGCCCGGTGACCGTCGATTGGGTCAAGCGATATCGCCCTTCGTTCGCGAGCGCTCTGACGCCCGTAGTCCCGCCGTACGTTGCCCAGGCCCGCCTCATCCGTGCGTTGTATCCGAAGGACATCGCCGTCGTCTACGTATCGCCGTGCTACGCGCGCAAGGACGAGATCCACGACGAAGACATCAGGGATGCGGTCGATGTGGCCATCGACTTCGTCGAGCTCAAGAGACTTCTGGCCACGGTGCAGTTGCGCTCGGCCAGCGCGAACCCGTACGTCGGCGCACGACGTCCCGAGCCGCTCAAAGAGCTTTCGCTCACTGACGGGTTCCCGCGCTCCACTCTCGTCGAGCGAGATAAGACCGACTCCGAAGTGATTGCGGTCCGGGGGTTGAGGCAACTCGACCGGGTTCTTGACGCAATCGAAGGCGGGGAGGCCGTGCCTGCCATCCTGGACATGCTCAACTGTGACGGATGCATCGACGGGCCCGCGGTCAACCCGGGTCTGTCGGTTTTCGCGAAGCGGAACATCGTGGCTGCAGAGAGAGAGACTCGGGGTCGCACGTCCGTTCGAAGCAGGGATCTGCTTGCTCACCTGCCTCCGGTAGAGGTGGTGCGTTCTTTCAAGCCGTCTCCCATGTTAGTTCCGGTGCCCACGCCAGAGCAGGTGGACGCGGTGCTAGCCGAAGGGGACTTCGCGAATCGGAGCCAGACGCTCGATTGTGGTGCGTGTGGCTACGGGACGTGTGTGGAGCATGCACAGGCCATCCTCGCGGGGCTCTCCACCTGGGAGATGTGCTTCCCTCTGCAGCGCCGACGCATGCGCGAAACGAACGAGATGCTGGAGCAGGTGGCCACGAGCGATTCGCTGACCGGACTGCTGAATCGACGCGGCTTCGACGAACGCCTCTCGGAAGAGGTGGCTCGCGGGCACCGGTACGGCAGCCCGCTGTCGCTTATGATGATGGACATCGATGGCTTCAAGGACGTGAACGACCGGCTCGGCCATGCGGCGGGAGACGCGGTTCTGCGGGGGGTCGCGGCCGTGCTTCGAGAGGGTCTTCGGGAAACTGACATCCCGACTCGCTATGGTGGCGACGAGTTCGCTTTGGTGCTGCCGGGAATCCGCAAAACCGAGGCGTACGCCGTCGCCGAGAAGCTTCGCGAAGCCGTTTCCTCGTTGCGCTTCAACGACGAGCACGGCGAAGCGTTCGACGATCTGCGTGTGACCGTGTCGGCGGGCGTGGCGTCGCTGAGCGGGAGTGCTGAGGGCGCGTCGTCCCTGCTGGAATCGG
>JAOUET010000238.1 GCA_029858605.1 Coriobacteriia bacterium
CAGGCAATCGACGACAAGATGCCATGGGTCACGTCGAGACCTGGTGACGGTGGCCGGGGCGCGACGGAACGGCTCTGCGTGCAATCCGTTGCGCGGCGGGTACATTCTGGGAAAGCCGCTCCGCGATATGGGAGGTTTCATGCATCGGTTTCGCAAACACGTGGCTTTCGCCGTCATCGTGGTCGTTGCGTTCGCGTTGGTCGTCACAATGGTGGCCTGCAACGGCTCGGACAACTCTTCGAATGACAAGACTCCTGCGACGGAGCAGCCGCCTTCCTCCGACAACGGCGAGTCGTCCGACTCCGCTGGCGACGGGCAGCGTCTTGTCGAGGTGAAGTGTTCGATGTGCCACTCGCTCGATCGTGTGTGGGCGGCCGAGAAGACCCGCGAAGAGTGGGCCGTGACTGTCGACCGCATGAAGGCCAACGGACTCGTTGTGACCGAGGACGAGTACGGGGTCATCATCGATCACCTCGTCTCGTCGGCAGGCAAGTAGCTCCTCGACCACGGCGCAGCTCCACTAGACAGACGCCCCGAACCTCAACCTATACTTCTCGGGACGTTGACGCCGTCTGGAGGAGTGAGCCGTGCTCGATCTTTTCACGCAACCCGAGGCTTGGATCGCGGTCATCACGCTCGCCGCGCTGGAGATCGTCCTCGGGATCGACAACCTCGTCTTCATCGCGATCGTAACAGGGCGCCTCCCTGAGGAACGCCAGTCTTCGGCAAGGAAGATCGGGCTCACTGTCGCCCTCGCCACACGTATCCTCTTGCTGCTCACGCTTTCGTGGATACTCGGTCTGACGGCGCCCATCGCGCACTTCGGCGTCTTCGGTCGAGAAGTCGAGATAACGGGGCAGTCGCTCATCCTGCTCGGCGGAGGGCTGTTCCTGATTTGGAAGTCGACGACCGAAATCTATGACAAGACGGAACTGAAGGACGACGAGCTACATGCGCGCAGGGGGACTGCGTCCTTCGGAGCCGTCATCGCGAACATCGCAGTAATGGACATGATCTTCTCGCTCGATTCGGTTATCACGGCGGTCGGCATGGTGAACGAGATCGCGCTGATGATCGTTGCGATAGTGGTGGCGATGATGGTGATGATCGCCTTCGCCGATCCGGTCAGCGAGTTCGTCTCGGCGCACCCGAGCGTCAAGATTCGCGCTCTGGCCTTCTTGCTGATGATCGGCGTGCTTCTCACGGTACAAGCTCTCCATGTCGAAGTGCCGAAGGGCTACGTCTACTTCGCGATGGCCTTCTCGCTGCTCGTGGAGCTCATACAGATGCGCTACACGCGGAATGTGCAGCGAAGAAGGGCCCAGGTGGGAAGTGGAGAGGTGAAAGGGGCAGAGGTCTAGGCCGAACTGGGCGACTGCTGCTGTCGACTACGACGAGACGTAGGTTTCCGGCACGACTAGCGTCGCAGCCTGCGGCAGCACCCGGGCCGAGAACGGCGTCGTGGCCGGGAGGACCTCTCCGTCGTGCTGTAGCGCGAGTTCCGGCTCCGCTTCAACCTCGACTTCGTGCGCCGAATGGATTTCGAGCCCGGGCGAGCGATCGGGACGCGAACCCGTTGTGCGATCGAGAAACGCTCCCCACACCGCAGGGAGCAACTGGACCGCGTTGCGCGTTCTCAGGACGACGACCTCCAGCGAGCCGTCGCATGGGTCGCTGTTGTGGGTGATCGCCAGGTCGAACTGCAGGCGCGCGAAGTTGACTACCAGAACTGCGATACCCTCGGTCGAGTGCTTCTCGCCGTCGATCGTCAGAGTGAACTTCGAGACGGTCGGGGCGAGGTTCTGCAGGGCTCCCAGAAGGTATGCGGCCGCGCCTATCGCGGGCTTGAAATCGTCGGCTGCCTCCATGATCTTGGCATCGAAACCGGCCCCCGCGGCGACCATGAAGCCGCGACGGCTTTCGGCATGACGCGGACGAGCCCGAGACGGCTTGCCGTTGTTCTGCCGGCACGTGAGCTCGCCCATGTCGAAGGAACGAATCGAACCGCGGAGCAGCGTCTCTGCTAGATCGGCAGGGTCGGTAGGCATGCGGAGGTTCAGCGTGATGAGGTTCGCCGTCCCGGCGGGAAAGGCCATCACCGGTACGCCGGTGTCGCGTAGGGCGTAGCATATGGCCGAAACCGTGCCATCGCCGCCGACCGCGACGACGCGGTCGAACTGCTTGGCGTCCTGGACGTGAGACACATGGGAGTGGCGCCTTCCGATGAAGCGCAGCACGACCTCGGCTTCGTTGCGTCCCAAGACGCGGACGAAGTCGTAGAAGCCGAACTCGTCCTGACCGGACCACGGATTCACAACACACAGCACGCGCATGAGGCCTCGCAAAACCCGACTGTCTCTTCGGCACAGCATAGCGCTACTGCAAAGCGTGCATGAACGTTACGATGAAAGGGGAGGTTGACCGAGTGTACGTAACCGACAGACAGGCGCTGGAAGAGCTCGTCACGCGGCTGCGCGAGAGCGACTTCGTATGCATGGACACCGAGTTCATGCGAGAGCGGACGTACTATCCGCGG
>JAOUET010000239.1 GCA_029858605.1 Coriobacteriia bacterium
CTGGATCGGCCGCGGAAGGGACCCCCCGACGCCGTGAGCCAGATACGGGACACGTCTTCGGCAGACTCTCCGAGAAGA
Source organism: Coriobacteriia bacterium (assembly GCA_029858605.1). Classification (GTDB taxonomy): domain Bacteria; phylum Actinomycetota; class Coriobacteriia; order Anaerosomatales; family JAENZW01; genus JAENZW01. Next base: position 79 of record JAOUET010000239.1, read on the forward strand.
CACTGGTAGATGGCCGAATGCTCACTGTCGACCGGGATGAGCGCGCCTGGTTTGGCTGCTTTCATGACGAACTCTCCACCGACCACCAGCGATTCCTTGTTGGCGAGAGCGAGGGTTCTGCCGGCCTCCAAGGTTGCGAGTGTCGCCGGCAGGCCCGCTGCGCCCACGAGCGCATTGAGCACGAGGTCGACGTCCCCCGATGCAGCGATGGCTTCGACGGCATTCGGGCCGGAGCCGACGTCGAGCTTGGGAAACTCGGCGGACAGCGATCGAGCCGCGACGGGGTCTCCCATGGCGATCCGGTCCGGCTTGAAGGTGCGTACCTGGTCGCGGACGAGATCGCTCGAGGAGTGCGCCGCCAGGGCTACCACTCGAACGTGGTCGGGAAATCGGGCAGCCACGTCGAGTGCCTGTCGGCCGATAGACCCGGTCGAACCCAGTATCGCGACTCGCAGGACCATCAGATAGCGCCTCCGAAGACGAGCATGTAGTAGGCCACGACCGAGACCATGATCAGGCTGTCGAACCTGTCGAGGAAACCGCCGTGGCCCGGCAGCAGGTTCCCGGAGTCCTTTATGCCGACCTCACGCTTGAGCCGTGACTCCGCCAGATCGCCGACGACTCCGGCAACGGAGACGGCAACACCGATCAGTGCGAACCAGCCGAGCGTGAGGTCGGTGTCGATTACGTAGAAGGCGCCGATCCAGACGAGAATCGTGCACGCCGTGCCCGCTGCGAAGCCCTCCCAGGACTTTCTCGGCGAGACGCGGGGCGCCATCCTATGTCTGCCGACAGTCGAGCCCACGAGGTAGGCGAAGACGTCGTTGACCCACACGCTCAGTATCGTGGCGAGAGCCAGAAGCGAGCCGGAGTCCAACGCGCGGATGAGCACGAAATGCGAGAGCATGAAGCCCACGTACACTGCCCCGAACACCGTCACGGCCGTGTCCGACGTCCGAACCTGGCGGAAGGCGACATGCCACACGAGCGATGCGACGATGAGGCCGGTCACGACCGCCAGAAGTCCGAGCTGGCCGAAGTAGGCCGCGGCAACGGGCATGGAACCGGCTGCAAGCACACCGAAGACCTCGTTCGGGAGGCGCTCCTCATTGCGGGCGATCGCGTAGAACTCCACTACCGCCATCACGGCTACGAAGGAAACGACGAGTGCAAGGCCCAGCTCTCGGCCCCACAGAATGGCGACGAGGAAGACCAGTCCGACGCCGACGGCGGTGCCGACGCGCGTGACGAAAGTCGACAGCCCGGTTCCAGCCTGCTTGTCGGAGTCAGTCATCTGCCACCGAACCTGCGCTCGCGGCTCTGGAAGTCGAGCACGCCCTCGAGAAGTGTGACGCGGTCGAAGTCCGGCCACAGAGTATCTGTCACCCAAAGCTCGGAGTATGCGATCTGCCAAAGCAGGAAGTTGGAGACGCGCATCTCGCCGGACGTCCGAATCACGAGGTCCGGATCCGGCACGCGCGCGGTATAGAGATGACTGGAGATAATGTCCTCCGTGATGTCTGAGGGATCGAGAGCGCCTCCTCGGACCTCATTGGCGATTGAGGTCACGGCGTCGACGATCTCGGTCCGCCCGCCGTAGTTGAGCGCGACGACCAAGGTGAGCGCGTCGTTGTCGGCCGTTGCCTTCTCGCATGTCGAGAACGCCTCGGCGGTCGCCCTGGGCAGATCCCCGGTGCGACCTGCGACAACCACCCGCACGTTCATCTCTTGCAGGTTGTCCAGCTCGCGTTCGAGGACTTCCACAAAGAGATCCATGAGGCCCGTGACCTCGTCGGCAGGTCTCGACCAGTTCTCCGAAGAGAACGAGTAGATTGTGAGACATTCTATCCCGAGGTGGATGGCGGTGAGGATGGTCTCGCGGACCGCTTTCGCTCCGGCTCGGTGGCCTGCAAGTCTAGGCAGACCGCGTTGAGCCGCCCACCGGCCGTTCCCGTCCATGATGATGGCAACGTGCCTGGGAACGCTGTCGGTATCGAGCTTGGAGAGCAGCTCGCCGACTGGGGCGTCCTTGTAGAACTCCGCGATGGATTGGCGAGAAGGGCTCACGGGGGTCAGACCTCCATGATCTCCTGCTCTTTGACCTTCAGCGCATCGTCGATCGACGCGATGTGCGCGTCGGTGACCCCCTGGATCTCACCTTCGGCGCGGTGCAGGTCGTCTTGGCTGATCTCGCCGTCTTTCTCCCGGCGTTTGAGCCGGTCGTTGGAGTCACGGCGGATGTTCCTGACACCGACGCGCGCCTCTTCGGCGTACTGCTTGCAGACCTTGACCAGCTCCTTGCGCCGCTCTTCCGTCAACGGTGGGAACGGTACCCGTATGACGCTTCCGTCGTTGGACGGGTTCAGGCCGAGGTCCGACGACAGGATCGCTTTCTCGACCGAGCTCATGGCGCTCTTGTCGTACGGCTCGACGACGAGGAGTTGCGGTTCCGGGA
>JAOUET010000240.1 GCA_029858605.1 Coriobacteriia bacterium
TACAGTGTCTGTATCTCGAGCGGCTGCTTCTTCATCACTGCCCGTTTCTGCGAGTTATACGCATTATGGCGCGATACTGCGTATAACACAAGCCTGCGGTCATTGTGATAGATTCCTCGGACTTTGCACCCGCCGAGCGCCCGCCCTTACTCCCCCTTCGTGCGCTCCCGAAGGGCGCGCTCCATGTCGCGCTTCTGATCGCGCTCGGCGATTGCGGCGCGCTTGTCGTACTGCTTCTTCCCGCGCGCGAGGCCCAGCTCGATCTTGGCGCGGTTGTTCGCGTCGAAGTACAGCTTCAGCGGCACGAGAGTGAATCCACGCTCGGCGGTCTTGCCCACCAGGTAGCGGATCTCCTTCTTGTGCAGCAGCAGCTTTCGCATGCGGTCGGTGTCGACGTTCGCGCGGTTGCCGTGGCTGTACGGCGAGATGTGCACGTTGTGTAGCCAGGCTTCTCCTCGGCGAATCGTAGCGAAGCTGTCGCGCAGCGCAGCACCACGCTCCCTCAGCGACTTGACCTCGGTGCCGGTCAGGACGATACCGGCCTCGAACGTCTCCTCGATGAAGTAGTCGTGATAGGCCTTCTTGTTGGTGGAGATGTTCTTCTCGCCACTAGCCATCGCGAATCACCGGCGCTTGTCGCGCCTCTCAGGGTCCTCGAAGCGCCACATCATAGCATGTCACGAGCCTCGAACACGCAGGCCGAGCCCCTACGGCGTGAAGTCGGTCCCAGGCTTGAGGCGCTTGAGAAACGCCACGAGCAGCTTCACGGTGTTCTCGAGGTCTTTGAGCGCGAGCACTTCCGTGGGCGTGTGCATGTAGCGCAGCGGCACGCTCACCAGACCCGCAGCCTTGCCGCCGCGTGCGAGCTGGATCGCGTTCGCGTCCGTGCCGGTGCCCCGCGGATGTCCGTCGGTCTGATACGGGATCTTCTCGGCCTTCGCCGCCCCGACCAGGAGCTCGAAGACGCGCGGGTTGATGTTCGCCCCGCGAGTGATGATCGGGCCCGCACCCAATGCGTTCGCACCGTGCTTGCGCTTGTTCACGTCCGGATAGTCGGTCGCGTGTCCCACGTCCACGGCGATTCCGACGACCGGGTCCACACTGTAGGCCGAAGTGGTGCCGCCCCTCACTCCGATCTCCTCCTGCACTGTGGCCACGCCCACCACGTCGCTTCCGACCTTGCTCCTGGACTTCACCTCACGCAGTACCTCCGCGACCACCCACGCACCCATCTTGTCGTCGAAGGCCCTCGAGACCGCCATGCCGCTCCCGAACTCCTCAAGACCGACTGCGTAAGTGATCGGATCGCCCACGTGCACGCCCTTCTTGACCTCTTTGGCGGGCGTGCCGACATCCACGAACATTCTGTCCGTCTTGACGACCTTCTTGCGCTCCTCTTCGTCCAGCAGGTGCACCGGAAGCCGCCCCATCACGCCGAGGATCGGGCCGTCGGCCGTGTGGACTTGCACGCGCGCCCCGGGAAGGATCTGCGGATCGTGGCCACCTATGGGCTTGAAGGAGAGGAAGCCATCGTCGGTGATGTAGGTAACCATGAAGCCGACCTCGTCGATGTGGCCGGCGAGCATGACGCTCGGCCCCGAACCGGTTCCGCGCACAAGGGCGTGCACGGAACCCATCACGTCCGTCGAAACCTCGTCGGCGAAAGCGCCAACGTAGTCGCGGAACACGCGGGCGGCGGGCTGTTCGTAGCCCGACGGCGAAGGAGCCTCCACCAACGTCTTGAGAAACTGCAGTGATTTCGCGCGCATGCTCAAGGCCTCCTCGGCGGTCTCGGAACACTGACCAGTGTATTCCCGCTCCGGCCACCGCGGTAGTCCAGGGAAAACGCAAACACCCTTGCTCTCCGCCTCCAATCCTGAGTAAACTGGTCGGAAATCGACGGGGATGTGCGTTCGCGCGAGAGGGCACGGCGAGGTCGCGCGGATGCGCAGTGCGAGGTGAACAATGACGACAGCCGAAGCGCCGGTGCTGCTCTCGATCGAGGAGCTGCACGTGGAAGTGGGCGACCGCGAGGTGCTCACGGGCATCGACCTGGAGATACGCGAGAGCGAGACGCACGTGCTCCTGGGCCCGAACGGAAGCGGCAAGACGACGCTGCTCAACACGATCATCGGTCTGCCCGGCTACCGAATCACGAAGGGATCCATCCGCTTCAGGGACGAAGACTTGCTGCCGCTCACCATCGATGAGCGAGCGCGACTCGGAATCGGCGTCGCGTATCAGCGACCGCCTGCCGTGCGCGGAGTGAAACTTCGCCAGATGCTCGACGTCGCGGCGGGTGGCGAACTCCCGGAGCCGGATGCGGCCGAGCTGATCGAGGACCTCGCCCTCGAGCGCATGATCGACCGTGAAGTGAACATGGGCTTCTCCGGGGGCGAGGCTAAGCGCTCGGAGATGGCGCAGATGCTCGCGCAACAGCCCGCACTCGCACTCTTCGACGAGCCCGAGTCCGGTGTCGACCTCGACAACATAGCGGTGGTCGGCGGCGCCATCAACTCACTGCTCAAA
>JAOUET010000055.1 GCA_029858605.1 Coriobacteriia bacterium
CTTCCCCACCTACTTCATCCTCGAGTGGATCTACGACCACATTCCCGAAGGATCCTGGTTGCACAGGAAGCTGGAGAACGTGCGCGCCAAAGCGCATCCGCTCGTGGAGAAGTACGGGTTCTTCGGCCTGGCGCTGTTCGTGGGGATTCCGCTGCCGGGCACCGGCGCATACTCCGGTTCTTGCGCAGCTTGGCTGCTGGACATGGAATGGCGACGTGCTTTGGTTGCGGTGGCGCTAGGTGTGCTGATCGCGCTCACGATAGTGTGGATCCTTTCGGCGGGTCTGTTCGCCGGCCTGGAGTTGCTGTAGGGCACGATGGAAGACCTCTCGGACACGCGGGACAGAGTACAGGCGGCTCTCGCTGGGGAGCCGGGCATCGTCGTCGGCCTGAGCTTCGTGCCGCTTGAGGCTCTCGAAGGTCTTCGATGGGGCGGAAGAGGCCGTGCCGGCGTGCTTGCGGCGGCATGCGAGCGTCTGTGCGCGGACTTCGCGTTCGTTCCGGCCGAGGAACCCTGGGCCGAAGAGGCTGTCGACCACCTGGCCACAGTTGGAACGGAAGCGTTCTGGGTCGTCCCTGGTCCTTTCGGCTTGGTCGCGGATCGAGAGGGTTGGGCGGAGACGATACGCGACACGCTGGCGTCGGCAGGAGATGTAGCCACACTGATGGACGCCGAGATGTCGAAGCTGCTCGAGCGGGTGCGGCGCGGGGCGCGTCTCGGCGTCTCTGCCATCGTGATAGCCGAAGACCTCGCAGGCACCGACGGTCTGCTCGTGGCACCCGACTACGCTCTTGACGAGATAGTGACCCGGGCGAGCAGGCTTGTGGAAGTCGCTGCCGAAGGGATGGTGCCGGCCGTCTTCCACTCGGACGGCGACATACGCTCCATGCTCGCCGCGATCCGTCGGTCCGGGTTCGCCGGCGTGCACGTCGGCGGTGCGGCCCCGGAAGTCTTCGGGCGCGTCTATGAAGCCGCGTGCGACGAAGGTCTGTCCGTGGTAGGAGGTCTTACCACGGCCGATATGCGCTCGGGTGGACCCGTCGCGATTGACGCCGGCTCGCGCGCCGGCGAGCTGGCCATCGGGCGCGGCTTGCTGGTGAGCGACGACGGGGGCATCACGACTTCCGAAGAGGTCGGTGCTCTGGTGACGGCGATCGAGGCCGCCAGAGACGTACGGGGCGGGACGGGTGAGACTTAGGGTGGCAGTGCGCGAATACGAAACGGTGGGTGTCGCGTCGCCCAAGAAGGCTCGCGTGGCGGGTTGGATCGACGCTGCTGCGGCGATAGGGATAGCCGTCATCGCGTTCCCGTTCCCGATCATCCGCGCTTCCACGACGACCCTCGTCTTTGTTGCCAGCATGCTGGTCGCGGTGATTGCAGTGCACTACTGCTACCTGGGTCTGACTGCGACGTTCCTGGGCCGGACGCCGGGGATGTACCTCATGGACCTGGGGTTCGAAGGCGGGCACCCGGCGGTCTTTCGGGTGTGGCTGTGGGCGCTCGGAGCGGTCCTTGTGGCCGGACCGCATCCGGAGAAAGGCCTGGGCGCGCGATTCTCGGGTCTGCGGGTCATGTCGACGCGCGACTGAGGTCGCGATGCCCTGCGCGCCCAGCGGCGAAGCCCTACGGAACCGGCGGCGAGACCTCGTTGCGCGCTCTCTTCGAGAGCGTGTCCGCCGCCTGCAGGGGTTCGGGTACGCGGTGTCTTCCCGTAGACCAGCGCAGGCAAAGCGCGATTGCGCTGTCGAGGTCGACGCGGTGCCCCGGGGACACGTAGACGGGCTTCGTGCCGGTCCTCAGCCTGATCGAGGCGCCCTGCGCGCCCCACTCTTTGGTGAGCACGAAGTAGCTCCCGCGCGGCTTGTCGGGCAGGCGGTCCACGGCGTGGAAGGGTGTCTTCGGCACACCGATGACGGGGATGTCGAGCAGCACGCCCACGTGAGACGCCAGGCCCAGGCCGCGCTCGTGCACCACCCCATGGCCGTCGCAGAACACGACATGCGGTTCGATAGTGAGCGCTTCGAGCGCTTCGAGCGTGAGGCGACCCTCGCGAAACGCGAGCATACCGGTCGAGTATCCGCGGTCGGGGACGCCGGGAACGACGACGCGGTCGACGATGCGCATAGCCTCGTCCATGACCACCGCGCAAGCCCAGGCTCGGTGACCGTCTTTGCTGTACCCGACGTCGACGCCGGCTGCGAGACGGGGCGCGTCGGCGCCCTCGGCGGGGAGAGGCGCGAGCACGACCTTCTCCGCGAGGCGGCGCTGAATGACGTGCCCTTCTTCGGCAGAAACGACCCACTCGTGGGCGAGATCTGGTCTCACGCTCGGCATCGGCCCTCCTTGCTGCATGTGGCTTGCCCGGGGCGGGTACATCCCTCATGACGGGGGCGAGGGCCCCCAACTGTCGAGGAGGGAAGACAATGCCCGTCTATGTGATGCTATCCAAACTCACAGAAAGTGGTGCGGAGACGATCAAGCTGCACCCCGAGCGCATCCTCGAGGTCGACAAGGAGATGGAGGCGTTCGGCATCAAGGTACTCCACCAATTCGCGGTCCTAGGCGCGTACGACTTCGTGAACGTCATCGAGGCTCCCGACAACATGGCGGTGGCCAGGGCGTCCGTCGAGCTGGGCAGCCGGGGCAGCATCCACGTCGAGACGCTGCCGGCCGTACCCGTCGAGGAGTTCATGGACTCGATCAAGTAGCCAAGGGCGACGGACTCTTCTCTTCTTGGGGCTTTGCCTTCACAATCTCCTCGTCATGCACGGTTGGGGGTTCTACCGTCGAGAGGAGCGGCATTGGAGACCGAAGGCACTGCGGCCGGGCGTGAGTCCGTCGGCAGCAAAACGAGCGTCGCGCAGGGCAACGGCGGCCGAACGCGTTCCGCGTGGTTCGTCATGGGAGCGGTGATCGTCGTCCAGACCCTCGCGATCGTCGGGTTGGCCATAGCGTTCGCTCTCATGAGCTCACGGCAGGTCGCCAGGTTGGACGAGAAGCTGGACAAACTCGAAGGTGTCTTCGGCTTCACCGAGGAGATGGTTCCTTCGGCAGAGGACGCCGAACTGTATGCGAAGGGCGAGGAGGTAGGCCTCGAGGTCGGCTACCTCGTGGAGGAGAAAGATCTCGACGGCTACATGGCGCTGTACCGCGAAGGCGATGCGTCCGTGGACATGGCCGAGGTCGAGGCAGCGTTCACGAAGGCGATGGACCGGACAGGCGACGAGCCTCTGGAGTTCTATTCCGAGTACACGACCGCGTACGAGGACAAGGACACGGGTGAGCGGCTCGTGCGAATCACGGTCAGCGGGGAGAACATCATGGGATCCGGCGGAACCGGGGTTCGGCTGGTCGTCTGGGCACTCGTGGACGAGGCTGGAGTGGTCCTGAGCGGTGGCGAGGGACGCGATCTCGAAGTCATCGGCTCGCCGTACCTCTAGAGTCGCGCTGCCCGAGCTGCCAGCAGGTCTAGCGCTCGATCCTCACAGGCGTGCCGAGGGGCAGGGCGTCGAACAACTGCTCGGCATCCTCGTCGGTGAGTGCGATACAGCCCTCCGTCCAGTCGGCATGCGTGCCGCCGCCGTGAATCATGATCTCGCCGCCGAGCGGCGTGTTGTGCGGCGGCCGCTTCATCTGGTGGATGGCGCGGACGATGTCGTTGTACTGGCGCTTCGTGATCAGGCCTTTCGCCAGCCCGCGTTCGGCGTCCTCCTCTGCCGGGTACGACAGGCCCAGGGCACGGTGGTAGCGGCTCTCTGCGTTCTTCGAACAGATGTAGAACTCACCCTCGGGCGTGCGGAGATCGCCTTCGCGTTCCTTGTCGCCGACAGGCTGAGCGCCGAGCGCGATGCGGTAAACCTTCGGCTGGGCGCCGCTCGACAGGACCGCAAGCGTCCGTGCGCTCTTGGCTATGACCACTTCGGGATCTACGAGGACGTCCGGCAGCGTGCCGCCGACGGATCCCAGCGACATGTCGGCGGGCGAGGTGTTCGACGCGTCCTCGACCTCGTCGCTCCCGGGTACCTCGCTGCTTGCCGGGGCAGCCTCGTCGGGAGCGTCCGTCTCAGTCGCTCTTTCGGCATCGCCGAGCGCGCCGCGATCCATCCTCCAGATGGCGACCAGACCTGCGAGCGCGACCGCCGCGACCAGCGCTACGAACCACCTGCGCACATGCATCACCGACCACACTGTACCCGAGCGGGAAGCGCCTCGCATTCGCGCACTTCGCGACGCTTCCGGAGTGCTTCGAGCGGTCTTTGTCGTCGGCAGACTGCGTGCTAGGATGTTCGTGGCGCGTCAGCGCACGTCGGCGTGCCCATTTACCTTGTCCGGCGCCCACGTGCGGGCGTGGCACCCAGGAGGACGTACGTGGCTCTCGAGGGCAACCTGAGAGACTTCACGCTCGAGGACATGTTTCGCCTGCTCGCGTCCGGCCGAAAGACCGGGACGCTGTACATGGAGCGCGAGAACGCCGAGGGGAAGGTCTGCTTCGAGAAGGGCCGAGTGTTCTTCGCGTCTTCGAACTGGAATCGCGAGTCTCTCGGCAGGCGTCTCGTCAAGGCGGGCGTCACCTCCGAGAAGCAGTTGCGACAGGCGCTCGGCCTACAGAAGATCCAGAAGAAGGAGAAGGCTGGTCGGCGGCTCGGCCAGATCCTGATCGACGAAGGCTACCTCGAGAGCAAGGTCCTCGAGAGCTTCATCCAGGATCAGATCAACGACACGCTCTTCGACCTCTTCCGTTGGGAAGAGGGCGAGCTGCGTTTCGAGGCGGACGAGACGTGCGAGGACGAGGATATCGGCATCTCAGTGTCCGTCGAGAACATCATCATGGAGTCGTCTCGGCGCCTCGAGCTCTGGAACAAGATTCGGCAGCGCATACCCTCCATGGAAACCCGCTTCATCATGGCTTCGGCTCCTGGTGAGAAGTCCATCGAGATCCATCTCAAGCCGAAGGAATGGATGCTCCTGTGCTACCTGCACGGTGGTCGAACCGTCCGCGAACTGGTCGAACTTACCGGATACAACGACTTCGAGACGGCGAAGATCCTGTACGGGATGCACTCCGCCGGCCTGATCGAGAAGGTCGGCTCGTCGGACGAAGCGGTGGTGGAGACGTAGGCGTGCGATGGTGAGCGATGGCTCCAGTATCTCGAAGGACCTGACCCCCGAGCAATTTCAGAGGTTCCGTGACTACATCCACCAGCACTCAGGCATCTATCTGGAGGAGTCAAAGGCCGACTCGCTGAGGATCTCGCTGATCACGCGCGCCACTCGCTACGGCTTCGCGGTACTCGACGACTACTTCAAGCTCCTGACCACGGACGAAACCGAGTTCAGGGAGCTCATGAACCTCGTCACGATCAACGAGACGAGCTTCTTCAGGTTTCCGGCCCAGTTCGAGGCGCTGCGCAAGTACATCGTGCCCGAGATTGTCGAGGGCAAGCCGGAGACCTCCCGGAGCTTCCGGGTGTGGTCCGCGGGCTGTTCCACCGGGGAGGAGCCCTACTCCGTCGCGATGACGTTGCTGGATTCGGGCCTCGAGGGACTCGGGTACGTATCCGAGGTTCTCGGCACCGATGTCTCGACGAGCGCTCTTGAGCGGGCGAAGGCAGCCGTATACCCGTCGCGCTCGCTTCTCAACATCCCGCACTCGGTTACCACGCGCTTCTTCGAGCCCACTCCCGAGGGCCATCGGGTGTCGGAACGAGTTCGCAAGACAGTGGACTTCCAGTACCACAACCTGGTCAAGGAGCCCTATCCCCTCGGCCTCATGGGCAACTGGGACATCGTGTTCTGCCGCAACGTGACCATCTACTTCAGACTCGAATCCACGCGGCGCGTCGTCGAGAACTTCTTCAACTCTCTCAATCCGGGCGGCTACCTGTTCGTCGGTCACTCGGAGACGCTCACGTCCGTCTCGGACAAGTTCGAGCCCGTAGAGGTCGGGGGCGTGTTCCTATACCGCAAGCCGCGTGCGCGGAGCGCGCCGCATCGGGAGGTCATGAAGGAGCGGGTCACTCCGGCAGCGACGAGTCCTCGCGCGAGCGCGACGGCGAGGGCGGGGTCCCGAGCGGGAAGAAGAGAGACCTCTTCAACCCCGGACCCGACGGTAGTCGAGAATCACGCGGTCGATGTCGAGCTGCTCGTCTCTAGTGCGCGCAGAGCCTCCGAAGAAGGCCGATCGGACGATGTCCTTACTCTCGTGGACGAGATACTGACCGAGGATGAGTCGAACGCTGAAGCCTATCTGCTCGCCGCGTACTCGCATGCCGACTCAGGCGATCTTCAAACCGCGCTCAAGGAGTGCAAGCGTTCGATCGAACTCGACCCGCTGTCGGCTGCATCGCACTACGTACTCGGCATCATCTATCAGCGGCAGGGCGAATCGGACCGCGCCATGCACGAGTTCAAGCGCACTATCTACCTCGATGCGGATTTCGTGCTTGCGCACTTCAATATGGCAAACCTGCAGCGTTCGGTTGGCGCGAAGGCCGAAGCGTGTCGCGCGTACGAGAACGCGCTTCGCTCTCTATACAGAGTCCCGGATGGCGAGTGGTCGTGGTTTCTCGGCGGGTTCAGACCTGACTTGCTGGCACAGACGTGCGAGCGCAGTCTGATAGAGTGTCGGAAGAAGGCGTAAAAGCGCTGAAGAATGCCTGGACATCGTACGATAATGACAGGCATGGGCGTGTTTGTGCGGAGGGGAGTCCGTAATGGCTGGTGCGCGTATCCTGGCTGTCGATGACAGCCCTACCATCCTGGAGATGATCAAAGCCATCCTCGTGTCCGGAGGATACGAGGTCATCACCGCTACGGACGGTGCGGAAGCGCTCGAAACCGCAAGGGCCGAGATGCCCGATTTGATCCTGCTCGACGTCATGTTGCCGAAGCTCGATGGCTACCGCGTATGCCGGCTGCTCAAGTTCGACCAGAAGTACAAAGGCATCCCGATCATCATGCTCACCGCCAAGACGGAAGAGCAAGCGATGGCTACTGGTATCCGCACTGGCGCGAACCAGTACCTGACCAAACCAATCGAACCGGAACGACTGCTGGAAGCGGTTGCAGAGGAACTCCAGAAGGCCGAGGGCTAGGAGACTCTCCGCATGGCCGAGGGCACCTCGATCACAACTCGGGTTCTCGACTCGCTCGTGTCCGCGGGTCTCGTGACCGTTGAGCAGCTGTCTTCGATCAACGAGGCCGCCGAATCGTCCGGAAAGACGCCCGGGGACGTCCTTGTCGAGCGAGGGATGATGACCGGGCCCGATCTTGCGACCGTGCTGGAAGAGGAACTCGGTATTCCTGCGGTGGATCTGTCGAGCTACGCCCCCGACGAAGATGCCCTCAAGCTAGTCCCTATGTCGGTCGCGCGCGAGCGGAACGTGCTGCCGCTGTTCGAGATCGAAGGCATGCTGACGGTGGCCATCGGGGATCCTCTCGACGTGTTCAAGCTCGACGAGCTGGGCGTGCAGCTCGGACTCGAGATAGAGGCAGTCCTTGCGGACTCTGCTTCGGTGAAGGGCGCGATCGTCCAGTACTACGGCGACCTGGGGCCCGCAGCCGAAGGGGCAGCGCCGCCGCCCCCTCCGGTCGTCGAAGACGCCGTCGCGCTGGTCGAGGAAGACGCCGTCGCGCTGGTCGAGGAAGAGCCGGAGTTCGACGTTGCGGACTTCTTCGAAGCCCCCATCGAGGGTGAAGCTGAGGCTGCGCCGGTTATTGCCGAGCCCGTTGCCGACGCCGTGATCGAGCAACCAGTGGAAGGAGTTCCGGCTGCCGCCGAGACGCTCGAGCAGGTGGTCAAAGCCGAAGCGCCCGAAGGACCGCCGGCCGTCGATCTCGATGTGCTTGCGGTTGCCGACACTGGCCGAGTAGCCATTCTCGTGACGGAAATCCTGGAGAATGCGGTGCTTCGCGGTGCCTCGCGTGTGCACATTCTCCCTTACAAGAACGACTTCTTCCTGGTGTACCGGGTAGGAGGTCGGCTCGAAAGGGTCTCCAGCGCACCACTGTCGATGCAGGCGGCGCTCGTCGAAGGGTTCAAGAACTTCGCGCGCCTCGGTTCGGTCAAGTCCTCCCAGCCGGCACTCGGCCGCCTCAAGACTCGTATCGCCGAGAAGGATCTCGTCGTGACGGTCTCGTCCGTGCCGACCGTGGCCGGCCAGCGGATGGTGATCTCCTTGGCTTCGGACAAGCCGACGCCGCGAGAGCTGCGGGAGCTTGGAATGAGCGAGGCCGAAACGAAGGCCCTGCAAGCCATGGTGGAACGCGGTCGAGGCATACTCCTGGTATGCGGGCCGGTGGCAGGCGGGCGCAGCTCGACGTACTACGCCCTGCTCGCACATGCGGCAGCGGCCGGCAAGACCGTCTATTCGGTCGAGGAGACCATCGACTACGAGATTCCGGCGGTCGCGCAGGTGCTCGTCAACCCGGGGTCGCCCATAGGGCCCGCGTCCTACTTCGCCGCGGGGATCCGCCAGGACACCGACGTGATGGCGATCGATCCCGTCCAATCTGTCGAGGAGATCCATCTCGCCGTCGAGGCGGCCGGGATGGGCAAACTCGTCATCGCGACCTTCTCCGCCGGCGACATCGTCAGCGGCGTGCGTCGGATGCTAGATTTCGGAGCGGAGTCGGTGAGCCTGGCTGCGGCACTCACGCTGGGTGTCGGCCAGCGTCTTGTTCGCCTGAACTGCCCGAACTGCTCGCAGGAGTCGCAGAGCCCTATCGCTGAGAAGATTCCCGGCGCGAAGAAAGGGATGACGACGAAATCCGGCTCCGGGTGTCCGAACTGTCGCAAGACGGGGTTTGCGGGCGCAACAGGCATCTTCGAGGTCCTGCCCTTCACCGAGCCGGTCCGAGCGAAGATCGCAAAGGGCGCTTCTGCCGAAGAGATCGCGCAGGCGGCGCGAGCCGCCGGTATGCGTCCCATGAGCGCTTCGGGTCTGGCAAGGGTCCAAGAGGGCGTCGTGAGTCCGGAAGAGCTGAACCGCGTGTTGCGGTTCGCGGAGTAGACGAGCGAGGAAGATGACCCCGCGCAAGAAGGCAGATGAGGCGAAGCCGGCCAAGAAGAAGACGACTCGACGTTCTTCGGCAAAGAAGACGAAGCCGAAGGCTGCCGCTGCAAGAGCCAAGGAAGAGATCGCAGCGCCTGTTGTAGAACGGATCGAACCCGCCGATGCGGCGGCGGAGCCGGTCGCGGACGCTTCGCAGGTTCCGGAGGCCACGCTCGAAGAAGTGCCGCAGGTGGACAAGATGGTCGCGTTCTTCCTCGGCGGGCAGCGATACGGGCTGCCTATCGACGTAGTGCAGGAGATTCAGCAGATAGTCGCCTTCTCCGAAGTTCCCGCCCAGGGTGGAGCCGTCGTCGGCATGGTGAACCTGCGCGGCGCCGTGATTCCCGCAGTGGACATGCGCGTGCTGATGGGCCTTCCCGACCTCGAGTACACGCTCGAGACCCCGATGGTCATCACCAGGAGAGGACCGAGGCTCGTCGCGCTGGTCGTCGATGAGGTCGAGGACGTGGTCGAGGTGCCCCGAGGTTGCCTGCAGTCCGCGCCGGCCATGCATGCGCTCGGTGACAGGATGCTCGGTGTCTGCCGATTCGAGACGGACCTCGTCTACCTGCTCGATGTAGAGCGGTTGCTGGGACCGCTGGACGTGCTCGGTTAGGAGTCTTCTTGGACGACAACACTTCGCAGACGACAGCAAGCGAGGAGTCCGCTCTCTCCGCAACGGCCGAGGAGATCCTGAGGCGGCGGGCGGCTTCGCTCGCCCAGGAGGCCGAGTCCGAAGAGGCGACGGACATGATGGGCATCCTGCTCTTCCGTCTGGCGGAGGAGTGGTATGCGGTAAGAGTCGAGGACGTCAGGGAGATCTACCAGGAGTACCTCGTGACTCCCATTCCATGTGTGCCCGACTTCATCCACGGCGTCGTGAACATCAGGGGCGAGATCATCTCCGTCACCGACATCGCGATGGTGATGCGCCTGGGACGAGTGTCCACGGAAACGGACATGCCTCCGGCGATAGTCATCCAGAACGATGAGTGCGCCACTGCGATCGTCGTCGACGAGATCGGAGACATCGCCGACGTTCCTGCGGGTGGAATAGAACCGCCCTTGTCCACCATCGACAAAGTGCAGGCAGAGTTCATCGCGGGGTCGCTGCACGTCGACTCCAAGCTCGTCGGCCTGCTCAACATCGAACGCGTACTGCAGCCCATCGGCGTGACCGACTGAGAGGACCGGGGAGGCAAACTCTCATGCTCAAGGGTCTAATCGACAAGTTCCGCAGCAGGCTCCTGTGGAAGTACTCTCTCGCGACCATCGGACTCGTGATCGTGTTCAACGTGATCCAGTGGGGAATCGCCTGGTTCGTCTTCGGCGAACAGATAAGG
>JAOUET010000241.1 GCA_029858605.1 Coriobacteriia bacterium
GGGGCCCACGGGTTGTGTCAGCATGACCGGGCGTTCCACATTCGCGATTCCGAACAGATGGCCTGCAGCGACGCATACGGCCAGCGCGGAGAAGATCAGCGGCAAGACGAGAACCCACTGCGGGAGGACTATCGTTCTCGACTCGGCAGCGGCCGCCGTGGTGCCTTCCAGCCTCGGGGCGCCCGGAGCGCCGATACCTGTCTCGAACAACTCCGTTTCGGCATCCGCTATGCCCTCCACGCCCAGAACCTCCCGCAGGCGCTCCAGCCTGCGCCACTCGGGATCGTCATCGTCGGCAAGATCGTCGCCCGCCCAGATGTAGAAGAGCTGCGCGTACAGCGGCGCGGCGACACGTAGCCTGTTGTCTGCGATGATGGCCTTCCGCAGCGTCCGAAGCATCGATACCGGGTCCTTGAGCAGCAGCATCCCTTCCGAATCGGCAACTTCCGCAGACAGCAGCTGCGAGCGCCGGTGTCCGAAAGCGACCAGCTCCGACGCAATCACTGCGGCCATGTAGGCCGCCCATCCGAAGAACATCATCGACATCGCACCCGCCGGACCCGCGGCAAGCGTAGCTGCTGCGTACTCCGGTCCGTTGACCCTGTCCCCCACCTCATAGAGGCGGCCCTCCGGTGCGCCCCTCTCGGTACCGCGCTCCAGGTCGTATTGACGCCACTTCCACACGGGTGCCATGAGCGTGGAGACCACTGTCGCCCACTGGATGTCTCCGGCCCGAAGCCGCGCCATCAGGTTCGCGAACACCGCGCGTTGCTCTTCGGCATCGAACGTCTTAGCCATTCCCGTCGTCACCACGCAGTACGCCCTATGCCATCCTCGGCCGACCATGAACGCGTTGATGGACGTACTTTCGATCACGTAGAGCATGGGCAGACAGTCCGCAAAGCCGGATGCAATCGCCATGTCGCGAAGTGCGCTCTTCGTTGCTCGGTACTCTCCTCGACCGGGACGAAAGGCCGAGATCGCCGTCATCTGGCGCCACAGGGGCCGCGTCAACGCGTACCAAGCGTAGACCACGGCTGTGACCGCCCCGACACCTGCGCTGAAGAGCATCAGATTCCAGACGCTGCCCAGCCCCCAGTGCGCGATACGCCAAAGAAGCGGCGCACCGCTGCCGCCGAATGCGTCGCCGGCGAGGATACCGATGCCGAAGAACAGTCCGACTGTTGGCAGGAACAGCACGAACACCGCAGCGACGGACCATGCCGACACGAAGCAGACCATGAAGACCGCCAGCTTGACGCGGTTGCGCTCCACGCGCACCCACAGCGGCTCGATACGTGCGGGTCTGCCGATGTATCTCGTCATGACGGCAACCCGTTCGCGAGCCCCCCGCGCTGCCTACCGGCGGCGCCCTGCGAGTTCTTCGGCAAGGTCATCGAGCGTCATCCCGTCCCGCACCATCACGACGAGTAGGTGGTAGATGAGGTCGGCGATCTCGTAGCGCAATTCCTCGAGGTCGCGGTTCTTGGCAGCCATGACCACCTCGGTGGCTTCCTCCCCGATCTTCTTGAGCAGTTTGTCCGGATCGCCCGCCAAGAGCTTTGCAGTGTAGCTGTCCTCCGGCATGTCGCGTTTCCGCTGCTCGAGAGTAGCGAAGACATCCGTCAGGACGTTTCCGATGCCCGGCTTTTCCGGCGGTGTCGGCTCGCCGAGCGGCCCGACGTTCGCATCATCCATGACTGACCCCTTTCACGAGAGCGGTGCGTTGCCCTCGCCTTCGGTCACGAGGCCGGCGTCCACGGTGGGATACAGCCTCCGGTAGAAGCACGTGCGTGACTGGGTGTGGCACGCGGCTCCTGTCTGGTCGACGAGAACCAGCAGGGTGTCCGCATCGCAGTCGTACAGGATCTCCTTCACGTCCTGGACGTGGCCGCTGGTCTCCCCCTTCATCCAGTACTGCTTGCGCGAGCGGCTCCAGAACCACGTCCGCCCCGTCTCTATCGTCTTTCGCAGTGACTCCTCGTTCATGTACGCAACCATGAGGACCTCGAGAGAATCGAACTGCTGGATGACGGCGGGGATGAGGCCTTTCTCGTCGTACTTCAAGTCCTCGACCTGCAGTACGTCCCTTTCCATGTCCATCTTCAGCCTCCGCATTCCGGGATGGTTCAGCCTAGCATCTCTCGAGGCGGTCCTCGGCGAATCCCGCTAGCCGTCTCTCCATTCCAGGACCGCTCCACAGCGTATGCAGCTGGCATTACCCGGCGCATTCGTCGCGCCACACGCTCGGCACGGGACGGCCTTGCGCTCGCCTCGATACACGCCCGGCTTTCTCGCGCCCTCATCGATCTGGCCGCCGCACGCAAGAACGCCCTCGGGGTTCTGCTGCTCTCCCGCGACACCGACGTGGGCTCGACGTCTTTCGCGGTCACGCCCTATCGCCTCGCTTGCCAGGTAGGCCCCGGCGAGATTGCCGCCCATCGCGCAGGCGATCGGGGCCACGATGCCCGCCCTCAGCATGCTGGTCACCGGACCGCC
>JAOUET010000242.1 GCA_029858605.1 Coriobacteriia bacterium
GCTCTCATACCCCATCAGCCGTGCAAGCCTCGTGACCGCGAAGATG
Source organism: Coriobacteriia bacterium (assembly GCA_029858605.1). Taxonomy (GTDB): domain Bacteria; phylum Actinomycetota; class Coriobacteriia; order Anaerosomatales; family JAENZW01; genus JAENZW01. Next base: position 47 of record JAOUET010000242.1, read on the forward strand.
GTGGCGGCGGGACTCATCGCGCTGCTTTCGGCCGCCGCCTACATGGTCGGCATGCGCTCGTACCTGAGCGGCATGGAGGCCGGGTTTGACGGGGGTGCAGGCGCACGTGCCGCGGCAGCGAGCGAAACCGCCATGCGCGCGCTCGGCCTTACGTTCGGCCCGCTCGACTACGCGATGCTCGGCCTCACGATGTTCGCCGGGATCCTCGTCGCACTGTCGATCGCCATCATCCTCGGCGGGTTCGCCGAGAGCGTGAAGTCGGTCCAGGCGATGCTCACGCCGCTCATGGTCCTGCTGCTGGTGCCGTACTTCCTCACACTCTTCCTCGACATCGGACAGCTGCCGACGGTCCTGCGCTGGGTCGTGATGGTGATTCCGTTCACCTATCCCTTCTTGGCAGGGCCCAACCTCTTTCTCGGGAACTATGCGGCAGTATGGTTTGGAATCGCCTACCAGATGGTGTGGTTCGTCGTGTTCGTGTTCATCGCGGCACGCATCTTTTCGAGCGACCGCATCCTGACGATGAAGCTCAGCATCAAGCGCCTGCGGGGAATCCGCGGCGGCGCAAAGTCGGGCGCTACACCCTAGGAACCTCCCTATGACCAGCCGACGGCTGCTGCGCGGCCTCGTTCTCGCCGCGCTCGGAAGCGTGCTCGTGTATGGCGTGCTCGCCGCGCTTACCGACGCGCCGGCGGTCGCCTCAGCGCTCCGCGGGTTCCCGCTGCCCACCCTCGGCGCGATGATCGCACTCACGCTCGTCTGCTACTTCCTGCGCGCCCTGCGCTGGCGGTTTCTCGTGAGTCGCGTCGACTGCCCGATGAGCTTGTCGGACGCTGTATACGTACAGTTCTCGGGCATGACGATGACGGTCACGCCTGGCAAGGTCGGGGAGGTGCTCAAGGCCTATCTGGCTCGCGAGATCTGCGACCTTCGAATGTCTCGGGGCATCGCCATCGTGTTCTCCGAGCGCCTGGCTGACCTGATAGCGGTGCTCGTGCTCTCGCTCGGCGGCGTGTCGCTGCTCGGGGGAGCCTGGTTCTCTGTCGCGCTCGCCGGCCTCGTCATAGCGCTCGGTACGTTCGCCGTCTCCTCCGAGCGCTTCCACCAGTTTGTGCTCCGGCTCGTGATGTCGCGCAAGTGGTCGCGGCGCCATCACGCCTCAGCGACCGCCATGTCTGAGACGGTCCGGGAGGTGCTCCGCACGGGACCCTTCGTGGTGTCGATCGCATTCTCGCTCGTTGCGTGGGGCGCGGAGGGTGTCGCCTTCGCGCTTTCCCTTCGCGCGCTGGGCTTTACCGCGCTGGGAATCTGGCCCGCCATCGCCATCTACGCGGCCTCGACGGTAGTCGGTGCACTTGCGTTCCTGCCCGGCGGGATCGGCTTCACCGAACTCTCGATCGCGGCGCTGCTTGTGGCTGCTGGCATGCCCGGCCCTGATGCCTCCGCAGCGACAGTGATCATCCGGTTGGTGACCATGTGGTTCGGCGTGGGGCTCGGGTGGATCGTCTTCGCGACGCGACCCAGGATGCTCCGCGCGTTCTTCTCAGCGCCCGCCATCGAGTAGCCAGGAGCACTGACCTTCACTGCGCTCGGGGCCACTCACCGGTCAGACCTCGGCGGCCAGCATGGCGACGATGCGCTCGGCCGCATGCCCATCCCCGAAGGGGTTGGCGCGCCGCGCCATCGCGTTGTAGGCGGCCGCATCGGCAAGCAGCGTACCGGCCTCCCGGACGATCTGTCCCCGATTCGTCCCCACGAGCTTCACGGTCCCTGCGTCGAGCGCCTCGGGCCGCTCGGTAGTGTTTCGCAGTACCAGCACCGGCTTGCCCAGGGAAGGCGCTTCCTCCTGGATGCCGCCCGAATCCGACAGGATGAGCACGGACGCCTGCATCAGCTTCACGAACGGCAAGTAGCCCACAGGGCCGAGCAGGTCGACCCGCTCCACGTCGCCGAGCAGCTCCTCTGCGGTCCCGCGCACGAGCGGATTGGAGTGGCATGCGTAGAGCACATGGATGTCATCGAATTGTCTGATCAGGTCGCAGACCGCCTCACACACCTGACGGATGGGCTCGCCCCAGTTCTCACGCCGGTGTGTCGTGACGAGCACTATCCGACGATCGCCGCTGAGCGCCTCGGCCACCGCGCCGGGACCGAACTCGTAGGGTCTGCCCGCAACGTCGAGCAGTGCATCGATCACCGTGTTGCCGGTGACGACGATTCGCGATGGATCGACTCCCTCGCCGAGCAGGCGCGCCTCGGCCACCGACGTCGGAGCGAAGTGCCACGTGGCAACCTGCGTGGTAAGACGTCGGTTGATCTCCTCGGGAAAGGGCTGGTAGGGATCGTCCGTCCGGAGTCCTGCCTCAACGTGACCGACGGGTACCTTGTGGTAGAAGGCCGCCAGCGCACCGACGAACGTCGTGGTGGTGTCGCCTTGCA
>JAOUET010000056.1 GCA_029858605.1 Coriobacteriia bacterium
GGCCGCGGTCGCGAGCATCACGGTCTTCATCGTGCTGTTTTCGGGCGCCAAGGGCCGTACGGTTGCGGAGGTTGTCGATAACCCGGATCTCATCGGGGAGCGGATCAAGGTCAGCGGGACGGTCGTGCCGGGCTCCTGGGACAAGAAGACGAGTCCGATGCGCTTCGAGATCCGCGAAGAAGGTTCGGATGGCGGGCCGACGATCAAGGTTGTCTACTCCGGCGGCATGCCCTCGACATTCGGAGACGGAGTGGTGGCCGTCGTGACCGGCACTTTGTCGGACGGGCCCGTCCTCGAATCCAACGACATGATCACGAAGTGTCCCTCGAAATACGAGACGGCCGAAGACGCACTGACGGTCGCCAGCCTGATGAGCGCGAAGGAGTCCATGACCGGCGTGACCAGCAAGGTTAGCGGGGAGATCGTCCCCGGCTCGGTGCAGCCGCCGGGCGGAAGCGTGCGGTTCGTTCTTTCGAGCGAAGGTTCTCAGACGCTCGAGGTGGGCTATGACGGGGGGATACCCGACGGTCTCGGCGACGGCTCGTCCGTGGTTATCCAAGGAGCGCTGGAGTCGGATGGAGTATTCGCGGCTACGGCGGTGTCCTTGGCGGAGGAGACTCAATAGGAGATGAAGCCCCGAGCCGCCCGGTCGTCCGGGCGGCTCGTCGTTTGTGCCCCGGTCGGAGAGGGTTCGATAGATGACATCACTTGGCAGCCTGTTTCTCGGCATCGCGGCGCTGAGCGCGATAGTGTCGGTCGTTTCGCTGTTCTGGGCTCGCTCGATGCCGGAGAAAGAGGGCGAGGGAATCACCAACGTCGGCTACCTGGCGACGTACGGCGTTCTCGTCGGCACCACCGGGGCGATCGGCGTCCTGATGTCGGCTTTCTTCCGCGAGGACTTCGCGTTCGAGTACGTGGCGTTCAACCACTCCACCGACGTCTCGAGTCTGTCGTGGCTCTACAAGTTCTCCGGCATCTGGGCAGGCCGCGAAGGCTCCCTGCTGTTCTGGGCTTGGCTGCTGGCAATCTTCGGCGCCTACGTCGCCTACCGACGGATCTCCGAGACTGACGATCTGTCGAACGCCTCTATCGGCGTCTTCAACATCGTGCAGCTGTTCTTCTTGGCCGCCTTGTTCATACCGCTGAACGACCCGTTCAAGGCCATGGACCCGGCAGCACTCGGCCCGCAGGGGGAACTGCTCATCAGTGCGGGCATGAACCCGCTCCTGCAGCACTGGGCGATGATTCTCCATCCGCCGACGCTGTTCATCGGCTACGCGGGCCTGGCCGTGCCTTTCGCGTTCGCGATGGGTGCGCTGATCGTGGGCGACGGCTCGAAGGCATGGATCAAGATAGTCGACCGAATCACCGTCGTGTCCTGGCTCTTCCTCGGAATCGGCATAGGTCTTGGCGCGATCTGGGCGTACGTCGTTCTCGGTTGGGGCGGATACTGGGCCTGGGATCCGGTCGAGAACGCGTCACTGCTTCCGTGGCTCACCGGCGTCGGGCTGATCCACTCGTTTACCGTGTATCGGCGACGCGAGGCTTTCAAGAAGTGGGCCGTGATGATGTCGGCGATCACCTTCGCGCTGGTAGTTCTCGGTACCTGGATCACGCGGTCCGGCATCGTACAGTCCGTGCATGCGTTCGAGGAGGATCCGCTTTCTGCCTGGCTGTTCGGTGCGATGATCGTGCTGCCCATCGTGCTTGCCGCGATCGGACTCGTGGTGCGTTCCGAGCAGTTCTCCGGAGCTGATGAGTTCGAGTCGCTCACGTCGAAAGAAAGCTCCTACTACTTCAACAACGTCTTCATGCTGATCGCAGCGATCGTCGTGACGCTCTTCACCATCGCGCCTACTTTCGGGGGCAAGGAGTTCGGCGCGCAAGACTACGATGCCGTGGCTCATCCGCTCGGCATTCTCTACGTGCTGATCATGGCCCTTTGCCCGCTGCTCTCCTGGCGCAAGACCGACGCCGCCGCGTTCTGGCGCAGGGTGCGTCTCCCGTTGACGATCATGGCGATACTCCTGGTCGTCTTCCTCGCGATCTGGTACACGCAGATGTGGCCGATTCTCGACCAGTACACGACGAGCTTGAGAGAACCGCTTCCCGCGACCGTCTACATGGACGTAGGTGGGAACGTCGTTGACTTGAAGCCGGGCAACCCCTGGGAACCCGGCTGGCTGCGCGTGTTCTACTCGTTGCTCGGGATGGCCGTGGGGGCGTTCGCCATCGCGGTCTCCATATCCCTGTTCGCACAGGGCTCTCAACAGCGTGCGAAGGCGAAGGGTGAGGGTGTAGGCACGGCGTTCTTGAAGATCCTGGGGAAAGCGCGCACGCAGTCGGGCGGCTATCTCACGCATCTCGGAATCGGCATCATCATCGTGGGCCTCGTTGGGTCCGCGATGTTCGTGGAGGACCTGCAGTTGCCCATCCCTGCTCAGCCTGGGGCGCAGTTTGCGGCCGGCGGCTACACGTTCACCTACGAGGATTTCGAGGAGGAACAACTCGACAACGGTGACGTGGTCAACACGTTCAGGTTCGCCGCAGCGAAGGGCGGGTCCAGCCGCGGATACGTGGAACCGGGTCAAGTCTCGTTCTTCCGCCAAGGTCAGACCAAGCTGAATGCGGACGTGATATCCGAGCCGCTCAAGGACGTATTCATCGTCGTCCAGGAGTTCGGACCGGACGGCATCGTCCTAAACGTAAAGGTCAACCCGCTTATCAGCTGGGTCTGGGTGGGCTTCCTGCTGACGATCATCGGCGCGGGCCTTGCCGCCTGGCCGAAGCGGGCGCCAGTCGCCGCTCCGGTGGCCACGAAGAAGAAGCGCTCCTGACCGGGGGGAGCATGGGGGACAACCACACCGATTCTGCCGTCGAGGTCCGGGATCTCACCCGGGTCTTCGGCGTGCGCAAAGCGCTGGACAAGATCAGCTTCGACCTGCCGTCCGGCGCCTTTCTCTCGATCTTCGGTCCGAACGGAGCGGGCAAGACCACGCTCGTCAACGTGCTCACGACGCTCACGGCGCCGAGTTCCGGCACGGCCACAGTCTGCGGTCTCGATGTCGTTGAGGGCGCGGTGGAGCTTAGAAGCCGCATCGGTCTGATCAGCCACAACCCCCTGCTGTACCCAGACCTCTCCGCAGTCGAGAATCTCGAGTTCTTCGCGGACATGTATGGGATCGAAGAGGCGGAGCAGCGGGTCCGCGAGCTGCTGTGCGCTGTCGAACTCGATCACCGTCGACTCGACCTGGTGCGGACCTTCTCTCGGGGCATGCTGCAGCGCCTGTCCATCGCCCGCGCTCTACTACACAAGCCCGACGTGCTCTTCCTCGACGAACCCTATTCGGGCCTGGACCCACACGCGATGGACATCTTCGACTCGCTTATCAGCCAGATCCGCGAGGACCACACGTTCGTCATGATCAGCCACGATCTCGCCAAGGGACTGGAGTTGTGCTCGCACGCGCTCATCCTAGCCAAGGGCAGAGTCGTGCTCTCGGAAACGCGATCAGAGATCGATGATGCCGAATTCGCCGCAAGGTACCGCTCCATCGTGGGGATAGGGGTGGCCTGATGGCGAGAGGTGCCGAGAACCGGCAGGGGAGTCGCGGCGCGAGCCGAGGTTTGTCCTGGCGCCAGTACAAGGCGATTCTTCGCAAGGACATCGTCATGGAGCTGCGCACCAAGGAGATGGTCACGTCGATGGGCATCTACGCCCTTCTCACGATGGTCGTCTACCAGGTGGCGTTGTCGCAGGCGGGAACCGCATTCGATCCTCGGCAGATAGCCGCCGGACTCTTGTGGCTCGCCTTCATCTTCACATCGATGCTCGGCTTGAATCGCTCGTTGGTCCACGAGAAGGATCAGGGCTGCCTGGAGGCCCTTCTGCTCTCGCCGGTCGATCGCCCGGTGATATTCTTCGCGAAAGCCACCGGCAACCTGATCTTCCTGGGCATCGTCGAGATTCTCACGGTCCCCGTGTTCAGCTTTCTCTTCCTGCAGCAGGGCAGCTACGAGGGGCAGTGGTGGATGATCCCTGTCGTGCTCACCGCAGGTTCTATGGGCATCGCCGGAGTGGGCACGCTGCTCGCTACGATGTCGGTGAACACGAAGGGAAAGGACTTCGTGCTCGCCGTGCTGATGGTCCCGCTGATGTACCCGCTGCTGCTGGCGGCGGTGTCGGCCACTACCGTGGCCGTGCTCGGGGGAGCGGATGCGGGCTCCCAGTTCTGGCAGGCTATGGCGTTGATTGGTGTGTACGACGCTATCATGCTGGTTGCGTGCTTCGGACTGTACGAGTTCGTCATCGGTGCGTGACGCGCCGAACCGGCCTGGCCGAGGAGGTTGGACAGTGAGACAACTCAAGATCGCGGTCGTCATGCTACTGATCGGTGGCCTTCTGACGACCGCGGCCTTCTTCCTGGCGTTCTACACTGCCGAGGTGCAGCGCTTCGGCACGGTGACGCTTTCCGAGGAGATTGACTCCGCCTACCCACTGGTGGGCGTCTCGAACGAGGGCCTGCAGTACGAACGGCCGTGGTTCTCTCAGAAGATCTTCTACTTCCACGTTCCAGTCGCCGAGGCATCGTTCCTGGTGCTGATACTCTCGGCATTCTTCGGGGTGCGCTTCCTGACGACGAGGCGCAAGGAATACGACACGAAGTCTCGCATAGCGATGGAGACTGCCCTCACCTTCGTGGCGCTGACGATGATCACGGGCGTGCTGTGGACCAAGGCGTCCTGGGGCGTGTGGTGGGACTGGGAGCCAAGGCTGACTACCTACTTCATCATGATGCTCTTGATGGTTGCGTACTTCGTGCTGCGCAACTCCATCGAAGACGAGGAGCGGCGGGCAGTCTACGCCGCCGCTTTTGCCGTCATAGCTGCAATCGACGCCCCCATCTCGTTCTTCATCACGCGACTGATCCCGTCGCAGCACCCGGTCGTCTTCAAATCCGGGTTCGCCACGTCGAACCTGCTGCCGTTCATCCTCGCGCAGGTCGGCATGCTGATGATCGGCTACGCGATCTACGTGATGCGCATGAGCGAGGAGCGCATGAGGGAACGGCTCGAGGTCGCAAAGGAAGCACTGGAAGACTAGCCCCGCCCGCACACCCCGCGGGTCGCCAAAGGAGGATTGGAATCGATGGAGGCCACGAACAAGGAACTCTACGACCTGGTGCTCAAGGACGCTCCCTACGTGATCGCCGCCTACGGCGTACTGTGGGTTGCGTTCGTGGGCTACGTCAGTCTCGTTCTGCGCAGAATCATGCGGCTGGAGAAGGATGTCCAGGCCGTCCAGGAGGCCGTCGAACGCCGAGAGGGCTAGACGGCACCGCCTCGAGGGGACGCACCGGGTCCCCACGCTCGAGTGCGGACGCGAACGACGTCGTATAAGATGTGCTCACGCGTGGTTCGTCGGCCTGGCGCTACGAAGAATCGCCGAGGGAGGTGCGTATGGAACAAGCTGCCGTAGTCACGTACTGGCTCTCGCTCGCGTTCTTGATCGCTGCGACCGTTCTCTATGCGTACCAGTTCCTGATGCGTCGCCAGAACATCGGTTGGTGGGCGAGGTTCGCCACCGGTGCAGCATTCCTCTCGCTGACGGCCGCCATCGGGCTGCGCTCGGCTGCGCTCGAGGACAGCATGATCGTAGGGCCCTACAACCAGCTCGTGTTGGTGGCATGGGCGCTACTCTTGCTCTACTTCGCGCTCGAGCACCTGATCAAGGTGAAGACCTACGGCACGTTCCTCGTTCCCGCCGCGCTCGTTATGCTGATCATCGCGCAGTTCCTCCAGGGCGCCGCACCATCGGGTCTTACAGACGAAGCAGTCAAGCAGCTCGACAGCTGGCGCGTTACTATCCACGTGGCTCTCATTGTGTTCGCCAACGCGGGCTTCCTCATCGGTGGTGCTGCCTCAGGGCTCTACCTCGTCCTGGATTCGCAGCTCAAGCATCATAGGACGAGTGTGTTCTTCCGAAGGATGCCATCACTCGCGCAGGCGCAAACCATCGCGCGGCGCACCATCGCGCTGGCATTCCCCATCTACACCGCCGGCATGGTGCTCGGCGTCATTCGGGCGATCGAGACAGATGTCGCCGGCTTCTGGGCCGACGCTCGCGTCATCATGGCCGGACTCGTGTGGTTCGTGTTCGGCACGTATCTCGTGCTGCTCTACCGGCACGGCATCTCGTCGCGCAGCGCATCGTGGATCGCGATCATCGGCGTTGCCGTCGTGATCGTCCTGGCAATCCTGGCGAGGACGCTGCCGGTCGGCTTCCACGTCTTCGGCTTGTAGGGACGCCAGATGCCCGAGGACTACGCGAAGTCCTACTACCCGGTCTTCGTGGACCTCGAGGGTCGTCTTGCCGTCGTCGTAGGCGGGGGAGCGGTTGCCGAGCGCAAGGTTCTTTCGCTTCTTCAGTACGGAGCCGAAGTCCGCGTGATCGCCCCCGTGGTCACATCGAAGATCGAGACCCTTGCAGCGGAAGGGCGCGTCACGCTTCAGCGCCGCGGCTACGTGCGAGGAGATGTCGGTGGAGCGTTCCTGGTCGTCTGCGCGACCGATTCTGCCGAGGTGAACCGTGCGGTCAACGCAGAGGCCGACGCATGCGGGTGCCTCGTGAACGTCGTGGACGTGCCTGAGCTGTGCAACTTCATCGTGCCGTCCGTGGTGCAGAGGGGTCCACTCCAGATCGCCGTCTCGACTGCCGGGGCAGCTCCCGCCGTGGCCAAGCGGCTACGGAAGCAGCTCGAGGAGGAGTTCGGTCCGGAGTGGGAGACCTACACTCGGCTTCTCGGTGAAGTCCGCTCGCTCGTGATGGAGCGAGTGGCTGGTGGAGAGACGGTCCGGAAACCGATCTTCGAGGCGATCGCGGACTCGGATCTGATAGTACGCATCGAGTCCGGAGAGAGGCCCTCGGCAGAGGACGTATTCGCCGAGTTCGCCGAGACGGAGGGCTAGCGTGGCGTACGACTTCACGGACGCGATCGCCATCGTGACGGGTGGCTCGAGCGGAATCGGCCTGGCGACCGCCGTCGCGCTCGCCGAGCGAGGTGCGCACGTCGCGATAGTCGCGCGCGATCCCGAGAAGCTGGAGTCGGCGAAGGCGAGGATCCGCGCCGCTCGAGCCGACGCCTCGCAGCGTGTACTGAGTGCAAGTGCGGACCTCTCTCAGTTCAACCAGACCAAGACAGTCATCGACCGTCTGGCGGCCGACGGCATGGTTCCCGACATCCTCGTCAACAGCGCCGGCACGATACTGCCGGGCGAGTTTTCGTCTATGCCGCTGGAGTTCCTCACGCGCAACATGGAGAGCGGCTACTTCAGCGTGGTATGGCCCTGCCGAGCGACGGTTCCCTACATGATTGAGCGGGGGTCCGGCCACATCGTCAACGTCAGCAGCGTGGCCGGCTTCCTCGGCGTGTACGGGTATACGGGGTATGCGGCGGCCAAGTACGCGACGATGGGTTTCACCGAAGCACTCCGTTGCGAGATGAAGCCCCACGGAGTGCGGGTGTCGGTAGTGTGCCCTCCGGACACGGATACACCCGCCCTGCAATACGAGAAGACCCTAAGGCCGCCCGAGACTGATGCTCTGGCGGGCAAGATCAAACCGGTCCCTCCCGAGCGCGTCGCGGACGCCATCGTACGGGGTATCGAGCGCAACAAGTACTACATGATCCCCGACCTGACCAGCAGATTCTACATGCGATTGAAAGGCGTTCTTCCGGAGTTGTTCTTCGCGATCGTCGACGGCGACGTCGCCAAGGCGCGGCGCGGACGCGCCTAGGAGCATGTCGGCTTGAGCGTGCTCGCCGACATCGTGCGTTCGAGTGAAGCACCACCGGTCTTCGTGACCGGCGGACCTGCCAGAACCCCGTTTGACGGTCCCGGCGGTCCCGGCTGGGCCAACCCGGCGTTCGCGGTTCACCACATGCGCTCGTGGGCCAGCTCGCTGGCTTTGGGGTGGATGCCGCCGCTGGCCCCGCCCGAAGACGAGCGTGCCAAGCGTGCCGAAGAGGTCTGGGAGCGCGTGCTGGGCGGACTCGCGGAGTCCGACGAGCCGTTCGTGGCGCAGATGTGGGGGCCGCTCACGCTCGCGGGTCAGGTGCTCGGACTTCACGCGCTGCTGGAATACGTCGCACGCGACGCGGCGCGCGTGGACCATGCGGTCGCGGAGGTGATGCCGGGTGCGCTCGCCCGTGTCGGGACTGCGCTAGGGCAACACGCGGCGGTCGTTCTGGTCGCGGAGCCGATGGCGACGGTACTGGGCCCCGAAGACTCGCGGCGGCTCCTGCTCGCGCCCATGCGACAGCTCATGGCAGCGGTGCACGCCGGCGGGGCGGACGGACTCTTGCACGCGAGCGGACGCGTCAAACACGCGTTGCCGGTGCTCGGCGAGACCGGGGCGCGCGGCTTCTCGATCACCGGTGGACCGTCGCTTGTCGAGGCGTTCGAGTTGTTGCCGTCCGGCACGGTGGTGCTCGGCAATCTCGCCTCGATGCGCCTTCTCGAATGGGACGAGCGCAGGCTTGCCGAAGAGGCGCGCGCCATGGCGCGTGATGCACGCGGTCGACTCTGGATCGCGACGCCTGGCTCCGCGGTGCCGTCGGCGACGCCGGTGGAGCGCTTGGCGGCGTTCGTGGACGCCGCACGTTCCGCGTGCTGAGGTCGTCAGACGACCGTATTCCTGGTGGTGAAACCCGGCAGCGACATCGAAGCGCGGCCGCTCTTGCCATCCACCGCGAATTGCCCGAGCACCTGCTCGAATGGTAGAATCCGCATGTTCAGGCAGGATGCAGGGGTGCGTTTTGTGTGCGTGACCCTATTTCGCCCTCGCCGGGCCTGCTTGCCTGAACACCACGCACCGCTCCGGCGAGGGCGTACCTATTTGCGATACTGGTGAGACGAGACGGACCGCATGCACCTGACGCTCGTCGGTCTGAGCCACAAGACGGCTCCAGTCGAGATCCGAGAGAAGCTGACATTCCCGGCGCACCGCCAGGAGGAGGCACTGTCCGTTCTTACATCGATGCCTGCGGTTATCGAGGCCGTCATCATCTCCACATGCAACCGTACCGAGGTCTATGCAGTGACCGTCGCTGATGAGGACGGCACAGGGGCTGTGATCGACTTCCTCGCGGACTATCACGGTCTCGACCGGCACGAACTGGTGCGCTACCTCTACCTGGCCGAAGGCGAAGCCGTCGTGAAACACCTGTTCCGCGTGGTGGCGTCTCTCGACTCGATGGTGGTGGGCGAGGCGCAGATCCTAGGCCAGGTCAAGGAGGCGTACGAACTCGGATTCGAGTTCAACGCCACGGGCCGGATCTTCAACAAGCTCTTTCGGCAAAGCTTCGGAGTTGGAAAGCGGGTGCGTTCCGAGACCGCCATCGGCGAGGCGGCGGTGTCGATCAGCTATGCGGCGGTGGAGCTCGCAAAGAAGGTCTTCGACACCCTCGAAGGCCGGACGATCCTGGTTCTCGGTGCGGGAAAGATGAGCGAGCTAACCGCAAAACACCTGGTGGCCAATGGCGTCAGCAGCGTGCTCGTGGCGAATCGCACGTACGAGCGCGCGGTCGCGTTGGCCGAGCAGTTCGACGGCGAGGCGATACGCTACGACGACCTGTTCGACCGGATGACCGATGCCGACATCGTGATATCGTCCACCGCCGCCACCACGTATGTCGTGAGCAAGGCCAAAGTGGCCGAAGCCGTGCGGCAACGCCGTGGCCGCCCGCTGTTCCTGATCGACATTGCGGTCCCGCGCGACATCGAGCCTGCGGCCAACGACTTGGACGATGTCTTCCTCTACGACATCGACGATTTGAGCGGCGTCGTAGAGGCCAACCTCGAGGAGCGCATGCGCGAGGCCGAACGTGCCGAGACCATAATCGCCGAAGAGATGGGCGAGTTCGAGCTTTGGCTCGAGTCGATGGAGGTCGTGCCGACGGTCGCTGCGATTCGCGCGAAGGCCGAAGCGGTGCGCGAGGCCGAGTTGGAGAAGGCCCTCCGCAGGCTCGGCGGCCTCTCTGAGAAGGAGATGGAGACGATAGATGCGCTGACATGCGCGATCGTGAACAAGATGCTGCACGGTCCCACTAATCGGCTCAAAGACATCGCGGGCGAGCGCTACGGAGTGGCGTACGTCGAGGCGGCGCGCTACCTGTACGGCCTCGACTCGAATCCCGAGGGAAAGAGTCCGCATGGCGGACTGATTCGCTCGCTCCTCGGCAAGGCGAAAGGCTCGGCCGGAAAGGCTGGCCC
>JAOUET010000057.1 GCA_029858605.1 Coriobacteriia bacterium
CCTCGTCTGGCCGACTGCGACGTCGCCCGTCAACGAGGAGAGGTCGGACTCCTTGAACACCCGCGACACGAGTCCGAGATTCTTGATCACCGTGATCGTTTCGCCGTCGCCGACGGCGATGCCCGCGGACTCCTGACCGCGATGCTGGAGTGCGTGAAGGCCGAAGTACGTCAGCCGAGCTACGTCCTGGCCCGAAGCGTATACGCCGAAGACGCCACAGGCTTCCTCTGGGTGGTCGGGAGGGTCGCCGAGGAAGAATCCCTCGGCGCAGGTGGCATGGGGCGCACTCGCGTCCTTGCGATTACACATCCTAGGGGCCACGTTCTCCTCGGCAGGAACGTGCGGTGCGGACGCGGGTAGGATACCACGGCAGCAGCGTCACGGCAGCGCCGGTACGTCGTCTAGGGGTAGTCCCGCGGGTCGAACCCGATGTGCTCGATATTGTGCGTCTCTCCCTGGAACTCGGCAACGAACATGCCCGCGTATACACCCGACATGAAGCGCACGTCGGAGAGCTGACCGTCGAGCCACTTCATCGCCTCCTCGCGCGTGGCGAACCCGCCACCCGCCTGTATCTTCTTGACGGGGTCGGCGGTCTGACCGCCCCCGGGGAAGTCGTAGCCGGCCGTCTCGGCCTCGAACCCCTCCTTCGTGGTGATCATGATCGGCCCGAACCCGACGTCGCCGTACCACACGACCCAGGTCTCCTTCGTGGGAGTGACATCCCACGGGGCTGTTCCGTCGTCGGTCGAATCGCCGTCACCCGCAGAATCCCCTTCACCCTCGGGCTCGGGTTTGCCTGTCGCAGGTGGAGAACGGGACTCTTCCTCGGAATCTCCGTCGGTGGTGGCTACCTCGGCTTTCCGCTTCTTCACGATCTCGGCGATGATCCGGTCGAGTTCGGAGCGCCAGTTCTTCTTGAAGAAGTCGATGTCTTCCTTGAGCCGCTTCTTGAGTTCTTCGCGAAGCTTCTGCCTGAACTCCTTGTCGAAACCCTGCTGCTTTCCGATACGGGCCGCGTCCCCGGCGATGATCAACTCGACCATTGCCTCGGGATTGATGCCGCCCTCGGTGAACCGCTTGATCACGTTCGGGCCTATGACCCTGGCGAGCTCGTCAGATATGTGTGTCTTCACAACGTTCTTGGCCGTCTCACCGAGCTTGCGCAGCAGCCCCTTCTGCAAGAGGAGCTTGACCACGCGGTCGTTGTTTATCCTGGCCGCCTGGGCCTGGACCTGATTCGCAGCGTCGTTGAGCTGTTGCTGCACGACGCGCAGGTCGACCATGCGGCGTATGTCCCCCGCCTGTGGGCTCTTCTTGATCTCGGCGATCTTGTCGTCGATCGCCTTCGCCTGCTGGCGCAGTTCTTCGGCTTGGTCCTTGTACGCCTGTCGCAGCTTGTCGCGCGCGTTCGTGACGAACTGGGCGTCCTTCGCCACGGCCTGCACGTCGCGAGCCGACCTCATCACCCGGCCGAGTCGCCCGTGCAAGGCGATGCGCCGCGTCACGTAGACGGTCGCGAGAATCTGTATCGGGCGCGGCAAGGGCTTGGTGACGTGCTGGACGGCCCGACCGGGTGCCTGCAAGACCTTCCCGGCGATGCGACCCGCACCTCTCAAGATCCTGCCCAACGCATCGAAGGGGCCGGCGTAGGCAGCCGAAGGCATCGACACGAGAAGCATCGTCGCGAGCGTCACGACACACAGCACGCGCCAGACGTTCTTCTTGCGTCGCAGTCGCACTAGACTCACCTCTGCTAGTCTTGCGGTTCCCACACCCAAGCGCCCGTTCGGTCGACGTAGCCCGTATCCAGGCCGACGAACACCATCGCGAGTCCGTCGTGGAACGGCATTGCACTGTCGAACGCCGGCTGGATGACCCATTGTCCACTCGTGTCGATGAAGCCGACCTTGCCGGCTTCACTCACGGCAGCCAGCCCTTCCGAGAACTCGGTCGCGCTGTCGTACTTGGGCTGGATGACCCATTGCCCGTTCGAGTCGATGTAGCCGAGGTAGTACTCTTCGGCAACCGGAGCAAGACCTTCGGCGAAGAACGATGCTGCACTGAAACGCGGCGGGATGACCATCGTCCCGCCGGCGTCGATGTAGCCGAACAAGTCGCCCTCGAGCACGGCGGCGAGGCCTTCCGAGAACTCGGCCGCAAATTCGTGCGCCGGTCGGATGACCCACTCGCCGTACGTGTCTACGTAGCCCCACTGGCCGCCCGGGACCTTCGCTGGCGCAAGCCCTTCGGCGAAGTCGCCGCAACTCTCGAAGGTCGGCTCGATGGCCCAGGAACCGTCGAGGGCGAGGTACCCGCTGCCGCTGTCGGTGACGGCCGGCGCAAGGCCGTCGCGGTAGTTCCCCACGTAGATGAACTGGGGCTCCACGACCCACGCGCCCGTTTCGTCGATGACCCCCATCTTGTCGAGATCGTCGTTGAACACCGCAGCGCGCCCCTCGTGGAACGCCTCGCACTGGGCGAACTTCGGCTCGATGACGATCGTTCCACTCCGATCGATGTACCCCCACCTGCCGTCGATCGAGACCGGGTACAGCTCCGTTCCGCCCTGCTCCGCATCGGCGGCATCCCCGCTGTCCGAGGTCGCAGTCTCCTCTGCCGAAGCAGACGCGCTCGTTTCGGGAAACTCTCCCGCATCCAGTGCCTCGATGTCTGCGTCGGCTCCCGTCCGCCACAGGATCAGTACCGCTGCCACGACCGCTATGAGCGCGATCGCCCACAGCGACAGCGCCACCGGCCAGCCGATGCGCGACTTGCCGCCCTCGGCGGGCAGCGTCTCGGCGGGCGGCGTCTCGGCGGGCGGCGTCTCGGCGGGCGGCGTCTCGGCGGCAGACGATGCTTCTTCGGCCGGTCGGCTTCCTTCGGCCTCCATCTCCGCGGAAGGAGCCGATACCTCCGCGCCGCAGTTCCCGCAGAAGGCGGCGTTTTCGGGGATCTCTTGCCCGCATTGCGGACAATACATCGCTATTCGCCTTCTTCCTCGAGCGGCACTCCTATCGTTTCGAAATACAGGAGCACGCCGTCCTGGATCGCGAACAGGGCGCTCTCAGAGACGTAGACGGCACCCTCCGCCTCGTCACCGGCGTCGGGATCCAACACGTCGTCGACGCGCTCTATCTCTTCGCCGAGGATGTCCGCTATCTGTGCGGCGGTCGTGTCCGCGTCGAAGTAGCGCGGGTCGAGCGGATCTTGGGCAACCGGGAGCCCTGCCTGCTGGATCGGCTCGACGGCGACCGCGAGGCCTTCGATGAATGTGAGCTGCTGCTCGTGATCAGGGTAGTACCAGATCTCGGTTCGGACGAGTTCGGCTTCCGGTGACTCGTCACGAGGAATGTACTGGATCGTGAAGAGTGAAGGCGCGCCGAAGACCTGGATGACCTCGTCTTGCGTGTCGCCCGGTTCGGGCTCGCCGCCGAGGAAGAGCGCGAGCCCCACGATCACGAGAGCGACGACGATCACGATGACGGCCACGATCGCAGCGATGAGTGGCCTCCTGCGCCTGCCAGCCATTGCGTGGAATCCCTTCGTCCCCTACCGCTCAAGCATACCAATCGTGGCGGAATCGTGACGACTCGATGCCGCTCGACGCGAGCCAGAAGCGAGCGGGGCGCGCCCGTTCTGGCGCTGCCGGCCTATTGATCCGTGACGCCGGGAATGGTCGCGCCTTCATACCCCGCATACTCTTCGCGCGCTGGCAGGCCTCGCGCATATGCGTCAGAGAGATCGAGTAGCAGGCTCGCTGCGGAAAGCATGGCGATTTGCCCCTCCGTGGGCGCAACGGGCGTTCCAGGATCGTGGAGACGGTACGCGACGGGGTCCGCGCCCTCTGCGGTGCGCACCACCAACGAAGTCTCATCGATCAGCGAACCCGCAAGGCCGTAGCCGCGCACGCCCAGCACCACGGGGGAATCGATGAAGACGCTCCGGCCGAACATCGGAACACCGGAAGCATCGACGCCCAGAAGATCGAGGACCGTGGGCATTATGTCGACCTGCCCGACGACGTCCTGTCTCTTCACGCCCCGCGCCATTCCCGGAACGTGGACGAGAAGCGGCACGTTCATCCTGTCGACGACGACCGGCTCGCGTCCCATGAGCACTCCGAGAGCATCCGAATCGGTCTCTGAGAAATACGCCGACTTGAATGCGTGGTGATCGCCATAGACGATCACGATCGACTCGTCCCAAAGACCCGAAACCTTCAGTTCCGCGATGAACTGTCCAAGCGCACGGTCCGCGTACTCCATGTGCGACAGATAGGCACCTACCTTCGTACCCGTGTACGGCTCGGGCGCGAGGTAGGGATTCTTCCGGTCGGGCAGAGCGTTATACGGGTGATGCGACGTCACCGTGACGAGATTCGCATAGAACGGCCGCCCCGTGTCGCGCATGCGCAGCAACTCCTCGAGGCCCTTGCGATACAAGACCTCGTCCGAAGCGCTGAATCCGATCTTGTCCTTCTTGCCGAAGTACTCCTCGTCCAGGTAGCGGGCAAACCCGAGCGCCGGATAGAGCTCGCGCCTGTTCCAGAATCCCGCTTCGTTGGTGTGCATCGTGACCGTGTCATAGCCCTCGGCCGCCAGCGTTCGCGGGAGACCCGTCAGCTCTCTGTCCACATAGGCGACCGAAACCGCCTCCGTCGGCGCTGCGTAGCACGAAGTGTTCGCAGCGAACTCGGCGTCGGCAGTCGTGCCGGCCCCCGTCTGCACGAAACCGTTCGGGAAGTAGAAGCTCTCCTCGGCGAGACGGTTGAGGGTAGGAGTGATCTCGCGACCGTCGACCTCGGCGTGCATGGCGAAGGTCTGCAACGACTCGAACTGGATGGCGATGACGTTTGCCCCGCTGGCAACGCCGTGCTCGACGCCGGCGATGCGCGGCCCTTCGCGCCCCCCGACCGCCTCGTCGATCACCGCGATGATCGCTGCATCGCGATCTTCGACGCCGTCAAGTTCGCCGATGGCCTCTTCGGCAAGTTGCCCCTCTCGATGGAAGACGCTCGCAACCTGGTAGACGAAGACCCCTCTGCTGCGACACACCGTCGTCGGGTTCAGTGGTCCGGCAATCCCTGCAGCGGCAACGCTCGCCCACACGAATGCGACGATACCTGCAGCTGCGGTTCCCGCAGCGACAAGCCGAAGCGGTCTCCAACCGGCAAGAGCCGGTATCGCTTGCCGCGGCCCGCGCTTCCACCACAGCCACTCGACGGCGGCCAACAAGAGCGCATCCGCGAAGAACCACATGTGAGCAGGCGCCAGGAGTTCTTCGAAACTCGCGCCAAGTTCGCCCGCCTGACCTGCGAGAGACAGCGCTCTTGGAGTGATCACCTCGCCGTAGTAGGCGGCATAGACAACCGTCGCCAAGAATACGAACGACAACACGGCATCGACGGACCACAGCCAGAAGCGCCAACCACGCGTCAATCCGGCCGCGCAGGCCAGTCCGACGAAGACCGCCACGACGGCGAGGTCGAGCACCACTCCCCGAACGGGCACGATACCGCCGAGCGCCAGGTAGCGCGTCAGCATCACCTTCGCCGACAACGCGACCGCCACGATCACGGTCTCGACGACAAGCAACGAACGCGCCCGCTCGATTCGCGCTTCGCGCGAGCCGCCGGCACGTCTGCGCTGCGCCCGCGGCCGCGGCTTGGGTCTGGAGGCCTCTCGCGACTCAGACTTCGATTGCGGACGGGACTCCACAGGTGGTTGATGCGCTTGTTCCATAACGATGGATTCTAGCCGACATTGAGGGGACCCGCCCCGAATCGGAGCGGGTCCCCGTCAGGACCAGTGTCGTGGCGTGTGACTACTGTTCCAGCGCGAGCGCGATCTGAGACGCCACGCGCGCGGAAACTGAGTTCGGTCCTCCAAGAATCACGACTTGGTCGATGTACTGGTCGTACTTGTCCAGGAACGCGTAGGTGGGGCCCGGCAGCCAATCGGGAGCCGTAGTCAGCAACGGCCCGTTCTGCGTGCCGATGCTCACGCCTCCCGTCAGCGCATCAGGTATCTTCGCCGACACTCCGATCTTCTGGATCTGCAGCCAACCTTCGTTCAGCGCCCGCTGCGCGAGCGACACAGAGGTCGCGTAGCGGTCGCGACCGTAGATACGATCGGCCGCACCCGCGTCGCCGTACACCGCGTTCGTGACGGTCATCGGGCCACCTACCACGTGCACGTCGTATCCGGCGAAGTGGTCGAGCGTCATGTCGGCCGCCGGCGGTACCTCGTCAGCCTTCACTATGACTATCGGTGCACCTGTCTGCGCAGAAATCGCCGACGCGGAGAGGGCGTCGAAGAACTTGTTGAAGTCCGAGCCGTTGGCGACGAACAGGAAACCGGGCATCTCCAAAGCGTGGGCTGCCGCTGCAGCTTCGGCAGCGAGTGCCACCTTGTGGGCATTCTCGAATCGGTCGCGACCGAACGGGACGCGCTCCACGTTGCCCACGCCGACAATCGCCTCCATCTCGGCCAGCCGGGCATCCGGTATCGAATTCGGGCCTCCGACAACGTGAACCTGGGCGCCTTGGTTCGCCGCGGCAATCTCAGCGAGCGCGCTTCTCACAGCATCCGGCGTGTAGTCCTTGTGCGTGAGCAGCAGCGGTGCACCGCCAAGGCCCCAGCACAGGCTCGCCGAAGCCAGGGCATCGGCAGCCGCTGCATCCAACCCGGAGGCAACCACGACGTGCTCGACATCCTGCCATCCAGGATGCACCTCTTCGGCCAGTGCCACGGCAGTCGAGAAGCGATCCTGACCGAAGACCCTACCGGCCTGCTTCACCAGAGCTGCATGGGCAACGAAGTCTCCGCCGGCAGTGCCCCAAATGAAGTCCGCGTCCTGCATTCGCGGCTGGTTATCGTAGTACTCGGTGGCGTAGACGCCCGACGGGTCGGCGAAATGCAGGACCACGTCTCTGTCGTCAACGTACTTGACGCTGTAGTAGCCGCCGGCATCAGTCGTGACCATGTCCCAAGGCATCCAACCCCACGGAGCCGGCGCCCAGACCCATACCTCGATTCCTTTGATGGGCAAGCCTGTGTCGTGTGCAGTCACCCTCCCTCTGATGGAAGGCGGGTTGACGCCCAGTTGGGCATCCAGTCCGTCCAGCGGAGCGGCGATCGACGCGGTGAGCGTCACGGCCTGCGACATCTCGGCTACGTCATCGTAGTACTCGCTCCGGTAAAGCCCCGATTGGTCCTCGAACTGTATCTTCGCTGCGTATGTGCTCGAGTTCGTCGTGTTCCACTCCCACTTGCCTTTCTCGTCGGTGTAGACCGACGTGATCTGCGCGCTCGTAGCGGCATCAAGAATGCGGACCACACCTTCCTCGATGGGTCGGCCGAGCGCGTCCGTCAGCGTACCCGAGAACACGTGGGGTACTGCGGTAAGCGTGGCATCATACGTCCCCGGAGCCCTGTAGTATCCCGGGTACACCTCTTCCGTCAGCTGGATCGCACTCGCCGAGGACAGGTTGGGTTGGTCATCCCAGTACTCGCCTACGTAGCGCTGGGTGTTGTTCGGATCCGTGAAACCCACGGTGTAATGCGAGTATCCGGAGGGCAGATTGGACACAGAGTACTCGCCGTTCGCGTCCGTTTCGATCGTCATGTACCACGAGCTGTAGCCCCAGCCAGCCCAAACGTAGGGCTGAACAATCACACCCTCGATGGGCTCGCCCGACTCATTCACGACGCGACCGGAAATCTGAGACTCGTACTGCCCGAGTTGCGCATCTATACCGGTGGCGCCGATGAGCCCGCCGGTGACCGGAACCGGGGTGGCGCTGGCTTCCGTGAACGACTCCTCGTAGTACTCGGGGCGGTAGTTTCGGTACCAGTACTCGAACTTGACCGTGTACGCACCCGGCTCGAGCCCGTACAGCACATAATCGCCGTCTACGTCCGTGAACGCCTCGGCAAAGGTCGGGCCGATGGGCTTGTCGATACCGTCTACACCGTTCAGGGGTCCCTGGGAGGCGACGACATGCGCGTTGGACAGCGGCTCGCCTCCCGGACCAGTCACCCTACCGGTGATATTGGGCACGACGGCCCTCACCGACAGCAGATACTGACCGAGACCACGATACTCGTCCACAAGCTCAACTTGTTGCGCTTGAACGTAGAGCGTGTCATTGGCCTGCGCCTTCCACAGGAGCGTCATGTGAGCCATCGTGATGGATTCAATCGAACCGTCTTCCGCCGAGATTCCTTCCACGCCGCCGGCAGCAGCCTCTGCCAGTGCGTCGGCTGGAGGCACGGATGGTTCGCCGGAAATCATCATCAGCCCGCCGCCTTTGAGACGGTTCCCCGCGCTGTCATACAAAGCGAGGCCCACGGGCGCGTCGGGAAGTCCTTCGTAGGTCCAGTCGATCATCGACTGGACCTGGAGCCCAACCATGTCCGGGTAGAGAACCTCGATGATGTACGTGTTCCCCGCCTTCGCACTGAAGCGCACCCAGTCGTCGTTGAACGCCTGGTGCATAGTGCGCTCCTGCGGCGCAGCTCCAACAGTGATCGCTCGGGCGGCAGCCATGGAGTTGTCCGGCTCGTATGCGTCCGGCGGGATTGGCACCAGTTCGTCAATCACGTCCGCTGCTGTCGCGTCCTCTGCGGCTATCACCGCACCGGGAACTACCGACGCGAGGAAGCAAAGGATCAGAAGAAGTATCAGTGTGTGATGCGGTCCAGGCCTGGAGCTTCTTCGCATGCCTCCACCTCTCTCTGCATGAGCCACGCCAAAGAAGGCACCTTCGAAACCGCACGAACGATGTCGGCCCCCGGGTGCCCCCTTCACAAGATGCGCTGTCGCCGAAGTGGGGTCAAGCACGTCCGGCTACCCGCGAAGCCCGAAACGCTGATGCCGCGCGTCCGGCGGCATCCGCCCGCCGTCTAGCCTTCGTGTAGTTCCTCGGGCTGCAGTTCCCCGTGCACGAGGCTCTCGAGGGTACGCTCGTAGGCGGCCCGCATGGTCTCCAGATCGACATCGACCTTGTCGCAAATGTGAAGTGCACCGCCACCGACAGTTCCTATCACTGCATAGGGAACCTGATGGTTGAGACAAAGCCCGATCATCTCGTCGATGTCGTCTTCGGCCACGGAAACGAGTATTCGGCTCTGCGACTCTGAAAAGAGCGAGACAGCGGGTTCGAGTTCGTCTTCCAGATGAACCTCGGCGCCCATGCCGCCCGCGACACAGCACTCTGCGACAGCCACGCCGATCCCGCCCTCCGAGCAATCGTGCGCCGACTTGGCGATCCCTGCCCGCACGGCTTCGCACACGGTCTCCTGAACATCCGTCTCCAACTCGAGATCTAGAGCCGGAGGCCTGCCGGCCACCTTGCCGTGCACTACTTTGAGGTATTCGCTCCCGCCGATCTCTGCATAGGTTTCGCCGACGAGCACGATCACGTCGCCTTCTTCCTTGAACGACATCGTGGCGTGCCTGCTCACGTCTTCGACCACGCCCACTAGTCCCACGGTGGGCGTCGGATAGATCGGATGGCCGAAGGACTCGTTGTAGAAACTGACGTTGCCGCTGATGACGGGAATCTCCCAATGCTTGCACGCATCCGCGAGTCCACGCACGGCCTCGTAGAACGTCCAGAAGACCCCCGGCTTCTCCGGAGAACCGAAGTTGAGGCAATCCGTGATGGCGGCCGGGCGGCCACCAACGCAGGCTACGTTTCGCGCCGCTTCCGCCAGCGCGATCTGGGCGCCGACGTACGGATCGAGATAGCAGTAGCGTCCGTTGCAGTCCGTGGAGACGGCGATGCCCCTGTCCGTGACGTCGCCGCGACCCGGCTCTCCTATGCGCAACACGGCCGCGTCTCCGCCAGGAAGCACCACCGTATTCAGCATGACCTGGTGGTCGTACTGCTCCCAGATCCAGCGACGCGAGCAGATGTTGGGACTCGAAAGCACGCGCAGGAACGCCTCGGTGAGTTCGGCGGGAGACTTCGGATGCGTTAGTACTGCCGGATCGAAGGACTGCACCTCGTCCAGGTACTCGGGCCTGCGCATGTCCGGATCGTAGATCGGAGCGTCGTGCGCGAGCGTTGCGGCGGGCGGT
>JAOUET010000058.1 GCA_029858605.1 Coriobacteriia bacterium
AAGGCGGTCAAGAGCGTGCGACCAGACACCATGATCGCCGTCGGCGGGTGCATCGGACAGCGGGACGGACTGCGACTCCTTAGAGTGTTGCCGCACGTGGACGTCGTGTTCGGGACGCATAACATCTCACGGCTTCCCGAGCTCTTGACACGCGCGCTCACCCAGAACGCCCCCGTGGTGGAGGTGCTGGACTCCTCCGCGAAATTCACGAGCGATCTGCCGAGCAGGCGCGAGCATTCCTGGCACGCATGGGTGCCCATAACCGTGGGCTGCGACAACCACTGCACGTACTGCATCGTGCCCTACGTGCGCGGCCCGGAGCGAAGCCGACCAATCGACGACGTGGTTCGCGAGTGCGAGACGCTCGTTGCAGGAGGCGTGCTGGAGATCACTCTCCTCGGCCAGAACGTCAACTCCTACGGCCGCGATCTGTACGGCGAGCCGCGCTTTTCGGAGATTCTTCGGCAAGTCGCACAGACGGGTCCCGCGAGAGTCCGCTTCGCAACTTCTCACCCCAAGGACCTCTCCCAGGACACGATTGCCGTGATGGCGTCCATGACCGAGGTGTGCAAGGCACTCCACCTTCCCGTCCAGGCCGGCTCAAACCGGATTCTGGAGGCCATGAACCGCCGCTACACACAAGCGGA
Source organism: Coriobacteriia bacterium (assembly GCA_029858605.1). GTDB lineage: Bacteria > Actinomycetota > Coriobacteriia > Anaerosomatales > JAENZW01 > JAENZW01. The sequence continues at coordinate 648 of JAOUET010000058.1, forward strand.
GTACCTCGCGCTGGTATCCAGGCTATACGAGGCGATCCCGGGCCTGGCGCTCTCAACCGACATAATCGTGGGCTTCCCGGGCGAGACCGAAGCCGACTTCCAGGAGACGCTTCGCGTGATTCGTGAGGCCCGCTACGACCAGGCCTTCACGTTCATCTACTCTCCGAGAAAAGGCACCCCGGCCGCACGCATGGACGGACGAGTCCCACGCGAGGTGGTCCAGGAACGCTTCGATCGTTTGGTCTCGGAGGTCCAGGCACAAGCGATCGCGAAGAACGAAGCGTTGATCGGAACAGTGCAGACCGTGCTCGTCGAGGGGCCGTCAAAGCGCGACGCAGCCGTCATCGCAGGTAGAACCGATGGCAACAAGGTCATTCATGCTCCGACCGAAGGAGATCGCGACGCACGCGACCTCGCCGGCGAGTTCGTCGATGTCGAGGTGCTCGAGGCGCACACGTGGTTTCTGGCGGGGCGCATCGTCGACCGCTAGCCACTCAGGGTATGTACCGAGGTGTGTCTGTTTAGGGAGGGGATTACCATGAGCGGCGTTTTCGGCGTCATCGCGCCACATCCGCCCATCATGGTGCCAGAGGTCGGGGGTAGAGACGCAGAAGTGACTTCCGCTTCGATGCGGGCACTTGCCGAAGCCGCCCGCATGCTCGAGCGCTTCGACCCCGACACCGTAGTCGTCATGTCTCCGCACAGCCCCGGGCTGGCTGATGCATTCGTGGTGGAAACCGCTTCTCGGCTCGCAGGTACGCTTGCGCAATTCCGCGCTCCTGAGGTCAGCTTGAGCTACGACGGCGATCCCGCTCTGGCCCAGCAGCTCTTGGCCCGACTCGACGAGCGTGGCGTCCCTGGACTCGATCGCGCGACGGTACCGACGCTTCGAAGCGGAGAGCTGGACCACGGAGTCCTGGTGCCGATGAGCTTCTTGGATCGAAGCGGTCGATGGCCGGTGTTGGCGCTTTCTCTGTCGTATCTTCCTTACGACCAGCACCGCATTCTTGGCGAGGAACTCGCGGGGGCCGCCGCCGACCTGGGCCGACGAATCGCCTTCGTGGCGAGTGGCGACTGCAGCCACCGACTAACGCGCGAAGCTCCCGCAGGGTACTCGCCACGCGGTCAGGAACTCGACTCCCAGCTCGTGAGCCTGATCGAGGCGTCAGACTTCGAGGGACTCGAGCGTCTGGATCCATCTCTCGTCGAAGCCGGCGGCGAGTGCGGGTTGCGCTCCTTCATCACCCTGGGCGGAGCCGCAAGACCGGCACACGCTCGCGTGTTGTCCTACGAAGGCCCCTGGGGCGTCGGCTATCTGACCGCACTCATCAACGAGGAGTTCGTCGCCTCCGACACACCTGCTGCCGGCGACAAGGGGGGAGTGGCCGGTTCCCACGAACACCCGATCGTCATACTCGCGAGACGCGCGATCGAAGCATACGTCACGCGAGCGGAGGTCCTGGAGCCGGCCTCGCTCGATGACGAATCCCTGCCCGATCGTGCGGGTGCTTTCGTGAGCCTTCACCGGGGCAGGAACCTGCGCGGCTGCATCGGCACCATCTCTCCCACACGCGACACGCTGGAAGAAGAGGTCGTGCGTAATGCCATAGAGGCGGCCACCCACGATCCGCGCTTCCCGGAACTCGAATCGCCCGAACTCGTCGATCTCGATATCAAAGTCGACGTGTTGCACGCGCCCGAGGAATGCTCCTTCGAAGACCTCGAACCCTCGACATATGGGGTAATCGTGACCTGCGGGTGGAGGCGCGGCCTGTTGCTCCCGGATTTGGAGGGTGTCGACACGCCGCAGCAGCAGATTTCGATCGCGTGCAGGAAGGCCGGCATAGAAACGGGCGAGAAGGTCGCGCTTGAGCGCTTCAAAGTGGACCGGTATGCGTGAGGTCGTACCTCAGACGCCCCGCGTTATCGCAGTCGTCGGACCGACAGCGACAGGGAAGACACGACTTGCCGAGGACCTTGCCATCGGACTTCGCGGCGAGGTCGTCACCGCGGACGCGATGCAGGTCTATCGCGGAATGGACGTGGGTACCGCGAAGATACCCGTGTCGAAACGTCGTGTGAATCATTGGTGCATCGACGAGGTCGAACCAGGCGAGCCGTTCTCAGCGGCGCTATACCAGAAGCTTTCACGAGGAGTCATCGACGACCTTCTGGCAGCCGGGAAGACACCGGTGGTCGCCGGCGGCACTGGCCTCTACGTACGCGCGGCGCTCGACGACATGCGCTTTCCGGGCGGGGAGAAGACCTCTCAGACCAGAGCCCGCCTCGAAGATCTGGCGCAACGTCTCGGCTCTGAGGCCATGCACGACCGCTTGCGCGAGGTCGATCCGGCTGCCGCCGATCTCATACACCCGAACAACGTGCGTCGCACCATACGTGCGCTGGAGATGGCCGAACAGGGCGTTCTCTACTCCGAGCAGGCTGGGGGGTTCCGCGAGCGCAAGCCTTTCTACGACGCCCAGTTCATCGGCCTTGCGGCAACACGCGAATCCCTCTACGAACGCATCGATGAGAGGGTCGACGCGATGCTCGCAGCCGGGCTTCTCGCCGAAGTCGAGGCGCTGCTTGCATCCGGCTTCCGCGACGCGCTCACGGCAACCCAGGCGATCGGCTACAAGGAATTCGTCTCGGTCATCGAAGGAGGCGCGAACCTGCAGGAAGCCGCTGGCGCGGTGAAGCAGGCCACCAGACGCTACGCCAAGCGACAGCTCACTTGGTTTCGCGCGGACCCGCGCGTGCGCTGGATAGACGTCACCGACCTGACACCGGAGCAGGCCGCCTCAGCAGCATTCGACCTGCTATCATCGGGCAGACCCGCGGGGTACCCGGAGGGAATCGAGGATGCCACACCTCGACTTGCCCCCGATGTCGCGGACTAGAAGGAGGCTTTACGGGGATGGATGTCAAGTTCGCCAAGATGCACGGCCTCGGCAACGATTTCGTGGTCATCGAGGATCTTGCCGAAGAGATCGATCTGTCTGAGGACGCCGTGCGCTGGTTCTGCGACAGGCGCTTCGGCATCGGCGCCGACGGCCTCATTCTCGTCCGTCCCGCCACGACTGCCACGGCCGACTTCTTCATGCAGTACTACAACGCCGACGGCTCCCAAGCCGAGATGTGCGGCAACGGGATCCGTTGCCTTGCGAAGTTCGTCGTCGACGGGGGTCTCGTCGAGGCGATGACCGAGTCCATCGAGGTCGACACCCTCGGCGGTACCAGGCGAATCACCTTCACCCGCGATCGAGAGAGCCGGCTGGACACGGCCACGGTGGACATGGGCGAACCGATTCTGGACGCCGCTGCGATCCCAACCACGTTCTCCGGGGCACAGGTGTTCGAATGTCCGGTCGAGACACCTCACGGCACCTATCGCGTCACGGCTATCTCGATGGGCAACCCCCACGCGGTCGTGTTCGTCGACGACGTGGACGAGGCTCCGGTCGACACGGTCGGCCCGGCCATCGAGTCGCACGAGGCGTTTCCAAACAAGACGAACGTCGAGTTCGTCCAGCACGTGGTCGACGAGCTCCTCGCGGTGCGCGTGTGGGAGAGGGGCGTGGGCGAGACGCTTGCCTGTGGCACCGGCGCGTGTGCCAGCTTGGTAGCCGCATCGCTCGCCTGTCTGGTCGGGAGGACGGCCACGATCCGGCTTCCCGGAGGGGACCTCTTCGTTCGCTGGCATGAGGACGGGCACGTCTACATGACCGGTTCGGCGACCAACGTCTTTGCTGGAACACTCACGATACTTGAAGAAGAAGACGGAGAGCCGGTCTAGGCGATGCGACGGAACGCGCTGGAAGACCAGCGAGAGACCGCTCCCGCGTCTGCTACCATGTTCCGAATGAGCACGCCGCCCGGTACAGGACCCGACAGTCTCGTATGCGCCAGGAAAGGGATGTTCGCACCGTGAGGACCGCACAACGCATGGCCAACCTGCCCCCGTACCTCTTTGCGGAAATCGACCGCAAGAAGGAAGCCAAGGTGGCCCAGGGTATCGACGTCATATCTCTCGGCATCGGAGACCCCGACCAGCCGACACCCGACCACATCGTTGACGCCATGGCGAAGGCCATCCGCAATCCCGCAAACCACCGATATCCCAGCTATCCCGGTGCGAAGCGATACCGCGAAGCGTGCGCGCAATGGATGCAGAATCGCTTCGGCGTAGATGTTGACGCGGACACTGAGGTTCTCGCTCTGATAGGGTCGAAGGAGGGCATCGCGCACTTGTTCCCGGCGTTCGTGGACGTGGGCGACTACACGCTCGTGCCGGGATGCGGATACCCCGTGTATCACACCGGCGGCATCCTTGTCGGTGGGATATCGCATTTCATGCCCATGACCGAGCAGAACGACTTCCTCGCCGACTTCGAAAGCACCCCCGAAGATGTCCTTGCCAGGGCAAAGATGATGTTCATCTCCTACCCGAACAACCCTACCTCGGCTATCGCGACGACGGACTACTTCGAGAGCGCCATCGCCTTCGCACGCGAACACGACCTGCTGCTTATCCACGACAACGCGTACTCGGAGATCGGCTTCGACGGATACAGGCCGCCGAGCATCCTCGAGCTCCCCGGCGCCAGGGACGTCGCCATCGAACTCTTCAGCTGCTCGAAGGCGTACAACATGACCGGCTGGCGCGTCGCGTTCGCCACGGGAAACGCCGACGCGATCAAGGCCCTGGCCACGGTGAAGTCGAACATCGACTCGGGCATATTCACCGCCGTTCAGGACGCCGCCATCGAGGCCATGCTCGGTCCGCAGGACGTGGTGGCAGGAATCTCTGATATCTACCAGCGCCGTCGCGACCTTGTCATCGACGCGCTCGATGCCATTGGCATGAAGGCCCGCAAGCCCAAGGGCACGATCTACGTTTGGGCCCACGTCCCGGAGGGCTATGACTCCGCCGGCTTCGCGACGAAGGTGCTCGAAGAGGCCAATGTCATAGTGGCCCCCGGCAATGCCTACGGTCCCAGCGGCGAGGGCTACATCCGCATCTCGCTGGCGACGCCGGACGACAGGCTCGCCGAGGCTATCGAGCGTATCAAGAACACCCTATAGGAGACTTCAGCCGTGTGTGCGCGCGAGCGCAACTATCCCAGCACAGCCGAAGAGATCGCCAATCGTCGCGACCGGGCGGTTCTCGTCGGAGTGGATCGTGCGTCCGCTCAGTGGCCGATAGAGGAGTCGATGGCCGAACTCGAGCGCCTGGCTCATACGGCCGGTGCCGAAGTAGTCGACACACTGACACAGCGTCTCGACAAACCCAATCCTCGCACGTTCATCGGGGCCGGCAAGGCCGAGGAAGTCGCCCACATCGCCCGGGACTCAGGCGCAAACGTCGTGATCATCGACGACGACCTGACACCGACTCAGCAGGCCAATCTGGAAGACATCATCCCGGACACCAAGGTTCTGGACCGCACCCAGCTCATTCTGGACATCTTCGCCCTCCACGCGGCAAGCCGGGAAGGCAAACTCCAAGTCGAGCTCGCTCAGCTTGAATACATGCTCCCGCGCCTTCGAGGGATGTGGGGTCACCTCGTCCGGGAGCGTCTCGGCGGCGGCAGGGGAGCGCGCTTCGGCGCAGGCGAGTCACAGCTGGAAACCGACCGACGACTGGCCCGGAAGCGCATCCGCGATCTCAAGCGGGACCTCGCCTCCGTCGCGCGCGAGCGAGAACTACAACGCAAGCAGCGTGCGCGAAGCGGTCTCTTCCGCGTTTCACTAGTCGGCTACACGAATGCGGGCAAATCCACGCTGCTCAACGCACTCACTGCGGCTCAAGTGCTATCGGCGGACATGCTGTTCGCAACGCTCGACTCCACTACCCGTCGTCTGGCCCTTCCGGAGGGCCGGGGGGTCACGCTGACCGACACGGTGGGGTTCATCCACAAGCTGCCCCACGGTCTCGTGGAAGCCTTCAAGTCCACACTCGACGAGGTATCCGCGTCGGACCTGCTGCTCCATGTGACCGACGCTTCGGCATCGCATCGAGATGCACAGATGCAGGCAGTTCGCGAGGTGCTGCACGAGATCGACGCGCATCGCACTCGCCAGTTGGTCGTCTTCAACAAACTCGACCTGATCGGTCAGGAGGAACGAGCGCTGCTCGCTCGCAGACATCCGGCTGCGGTACTCGTTTCCGCCCAGACAGGGGAGGGCATCGACTCGCTTCTCCGCAGGGTCGCCGAAGAGGCGGCCCGCGACAGCGTGACTCTCACGGTGCTGGTGCCGTACACGCGAGGCGAGATCGTGAAGCTCGCACACGAGCGGGCGCAGGTACTGTCCGAAACCCACACGCCTCACGGAACCCGGATGATGCTGCGAGCTCCCACAGAAATCGCCGATACTTTCGACGATTTCGCGCTGTCTGAAGAGGGATCAGCGGTAGACGAATAGAGTCCGGGCGAAAGGCAAGGCGTTCGGCTAGATTCGCCTGAACAGCGCAACGACCTTCCCGAGAATGGACACATCACGCGAGTAGATGGGCTCCATCGCCGAGTTCTCCGGCTGCAGCCGAACGCGATCAGCCTCCTGGAAGAAACGCTTCACGGTCGCCTCCTCCTCGAGCATCGCGACCACGATGTCGCCGTTCTGCGCTGCGTTCTGCTGGCGCACGACAACGAAATCGCCGTCCAGAATGCCGGCTTCGATCATCGAGTCGCCGCGCACGCGAAGGATGAAGGTCGACTCGCCAGCCATGTCGGCAGGGAGGGGGACGGTCGCTTCGATGTTCTCGGCAGCCAGCAGAGGCTGGCCTGCGGCGACCTGGCCCACTAGTGGAACCGCGTTCACGTGACCGTAGTCGACGCCACGGTCGGTATCGCGATAGTCGAAGACCTCGAGGGCCCGCGGCTTTGAGGGGTCCCGCCTAATGAACCCCTTGGTCTCGAGTGCAGAAAGATGTGCGTGCACCGTCGAAGACGACGACAGTCCCACGGCTTCACCGATCTCGCGCACCGACGGCGGAAAACCCCGCCGGTGGATCTCGGCCCTGATGAAGTCAAGTATCTCCTGCTGTCGGGCGGTAAGCTCGCGCTCGTAGGCCATCACGACCCCCTCGCACCGAAAGTATGTTCGCCTGCAGTCTACGGCATCGGACCGTACTCACGCAAACACGCGTTCGGTGCGCGTTGCCTGGGCACCGGCATCACCCGGGCTGTCACACAGCTACCGAACCCGACCCGTACAAGAATGGCTTGGCAGGCGAACACACGTTCGCTATACTGTATGCGAACACACGTTCGTGTCACACCCGAACAATACAGTGCGCCTGACGGGTCCGACATCTCCCAGGAGGCCACGATGAACGCCGATCGCAGCTCGATAAGCAGCTCCAGGCACACCAGACGACCGCAGAACCGCGCCCGCGCTGCGCGGCTCACTCCGGCCGAAGCGCTGCTCCTGGTGCTCGTCATTCTCGCGATAGTGCTTGCGGCCGTCTTGGCTCTTCGCGACCCGGTCCGTCCTCAGGCGACACACAACGTGACCATACGCGTCGAGTCCTCGGATACCCTGTGGCAAATCGCCGACAGGCACACCGCACCCGGTTGCGACATCCCCGCAACGGTGGAACTGATCAAGAGGGTCAACGGGCTCTCTTCTTCGGCACTTGCCGCAGGTCAGACCCTTGTCGTCCCCTCAACCGAGGAGGGCGCAGACCTGGCCCGGCGGTGATTTCAGAACCGAACTCACGAGAACTCGACAAACCGTGTGGATTCTCCCTGAAGCACGTTTACACCACCATATGTTGTGTGTTAGGCTTCGGCAGAGCCAATATCTAGGGGTGGAGAGGCACAAATGCGCTGTCCCTTCTGCGGCCATGCCGAGACCAAGGTCGTCGACTCACGGGTAACCGAGGGCCAGGATGCCATCCGGCGACGGCGAGAGTGCCTTAGCTGTCAGCAGCGCTTCACCACCTACGAGCGGCGCGAGGAGATGCCGCTCATGGTGCTCAAGAGAAACGGTTCGGTCGAGCCGTTCGACAGAGGCAAGCTCCTCCGCGGACTCGTCGTCGCAACCGCCAACCGGAACGTCCCCGTAGAGCGTCTGGAAGCGCTCATAACGGAGATCGAAGCCGAGCTGCAGAACTCGCTCAACTACGAGGTGCAGTCCAGGCAACTCGGCGACATGGTTCTCAGGCGACTCAAGGACCTCGACAAGGTCGCGTACATCCGATTCGCATCCGTATACAAGTCATTCCAGGATCTCGACGAGTTCACATCGGAATTGAAGGATTTGCAGTAGAGGGAAGCCGGCGCCGCAGGCCCTAGCTGCAGCGCCCCGATTGGCTGGAGTAGCGCAATGGTCATGGAGCGAGTCGTCAACGTCATCAAGCCCGCCGCACCGCAAGCGGCCGACGCTACCGATATCGCTCTCTTGGTGTCCACCAATTCTCGTCAGGAGATCGACGCCTGGGACCGAACGAAGATAGCCGATTCCCTGGTCAAGGAGGCAGGCCTCGCGCCCGGGCTGGCCCATGAGATCGCCGAAGCCGTCGAGGACCGCATCGATCGCACGAATCTCATGACGGTGACGACTGCCATCATTCGCGAGATGGTAGACCTCGAGCTCCTGGAGCGAGGTCTGACGATTGCTCACAAGAAGCACAGTCACCTCGGCCTTCCCATGTGGGATGTGGAGCATATCATCACGAACGCCAACAAAGAGAACTCGAACACGACACACAATCCCGAGTCCATCAACCTAACAATCGCAGAGACCATCCTGAAGGAATTCGCACTCCGTCGCGTGTTCACCGAGGACGTGGCCGAAGCTCACTACGTCGGCGACATCCACCTGCACGACCTGGGCTTTATCATCCGGCCGTACTGCGGTGGCCATTCGCTGGAGTACGTCAAGAAGTACGGCCTCAATCTGCCGAACATCACGAGCGTGTCCAAGCCCGCCAAGCATGCCGAGGTGCTGATCGGCCACATGGTCAAGATGGCCAGCGCGCTGCAGGCCCACTACGCGGGAGCAGTAGGCTGGGAGGCGGTGAACATCTTCTTCGCGCCGTATCTCGTCGGTAGATCGGCAGCGGAACTCGATCAGCTAGCGCAAATGCTCATCTTCGAGTTCAACCAGCTGGCCGGGGCGCGTGGATCTCAGGTGGTGTTCACGGATTTCAACCTGTACTTCAACGTCCCGCGTCACTTCGCAGACACGCCCGCCATCGGCCCAGGGGGCAAGTACACGGGCAAGACCTACAAGGACTACGAACCTGAGGCACAGGCGTTCCTGCGTGCCATGTTCGACGTGTACATGCGGGGGGACGCCCACGGCAAGACGTTCGTCTTTCCGAAGCCGCTGCTCCACGTCAGCGAAGAGTTCTTCAGCACCCCCGGGCACGAGAAGTTCCTCGACCTGGCGTGTCGGGTAGCGTCCCACCAGGGC
>JAOUET010000243.1 GCA_029858605.1 Coriobacteriia bacterium
GCAACCACCTGCATCTGTCATGGACCGCAAGTCCAGGAGTGGCTTCCCTCGATGCACGCGAAAGCACTGTCGGACCCCGTCTATCTTGTCAAGAAGCAAGAGGCGGACAAGGCGACCGGCGGCAAGCTCGGGCTCTTCTGCGACACGTGCCACACTCCCATCGGGACGATGGCGGGGCAAACCAGGACGGGCAAGCTCTCGCCCCAGAGCCGCGAGGGCGTAACCTGCGACTTCTGTCACCAGGTAGTCGGCAGTGAGAAGCATCCACCGGGCGACGCCTCACAGAGGCTGGCTGCAGACGGAACCAAGCGGGCGCAGCTCAAGGATGCCGTGGCTCCCACGCATGCGAGCGCGTTCTCGGCGTTCCACACGAAGGCGGAGTTCTGCGGCGCCTGTCACAACCTCAAGCACCCGACCACGGGCGTCGCGCTCGACGACACGTACGACCAGTGGGCGCAGGGCCCGTACGCTTCGCGCGGCATCGTCTGCCAGGACTGTCACATGTCGCCGGGTCCGGGTGAGGGGCCGGTGGTGGGCAGGGCCGGCTCGATGGGACCCATCAGAGACAACATCTACCTCATGAGCTTCGCGGGGGCCAACGTGGCGCTCGGAGACCCCGTTCGGGCCCGCGCCAATCTGACCCGCGCAGCCACGCTCACGCTGGACGTACCGGAGATCGTCGCTCAAGGAGAGCAGGGCTCGGTCAAGGTGAGCGTCACCAACTCGGGCGCAGGTCATCGGATACCGGCAGGAGTAAGCGAGATTCGCGAGATGTGGCTGGAAGTGAACGCGATCTCCGTTGACGGGACCAAGCGTGCACTGGGCCGACAACAGTTCGGAGTGGTATTCAAGGACGCGCAGGGGAGGTATCCCGTTCAACTCTGGGACGCGGTTGCGGTACAGTCCGATACCCGCATCGCGCCTCTCGATTCCTTCGAGGCGAGCTACGCATTGCCGATGCCCGAAGAGGAACGGGTGACCATCGAGGCAGTGCTCAACTACCGCTCGTTCCCGGATGAGCTGGCAGCCAAGGCGGGCGTCGAGAATCCGGTCACTGTCATGGCGAGTCTCGAGCGAGTCGTCTACGCGTCGGAGCAAGCGCTTCGGACGGCGAGGCGGGATGCCCGGCGGGCAGACAGCGTATTGGGATCGGGAGGCCTGCTGATCCCTCTGGGGATCGCGGCCGTCAGCATCGCGGTTCTGTTGCTGCTGGCGGCATTCCTCGTGCGACGCCGACGCCGCGTCGCCGAGCAGGATGATCCCTTCAGCGCCGGTTGATCGGGACAAGCCAGACGCGACTAGGCGGCCTCAGCGCGATGCGGAGGGCCGCCTAGTCAGATCACTCTCACAGAAGCCTACGGCGTCTCGGTCGTTGGCGCGCTCGTGTCGAGGTTCTTGGGCTTCGAGCCGACCTTCATCTGGAGCTCGATCTCCTTGTTGTCGCGCATGATCTTGAGCGTGACCGTATCGCCTACCGCCTGACGGCGCACGGCCAGGATGAGTTCGTCCATCGATCGGATCGGGGTCTCGTTAAGGCGGATGATGATGTCGCCCTTCCGGATTCCGGCCGCCACGGCATTGGTGCCCGGTGTCAGGTCGACTACCAGGGCGCCTTCGTCGACGGGCAGGTTCTTCTCCTGGGCAAGAGTCTCGTCGATCGTCTGGCCGAGGACGCCCAGGAAGGGATGTGACACCTCACCGCCACCTATGAGCTCCTCCGCCACACGCTTGGCGGTGTTCACCGGGATGGCGAAGCCGATTCCGCCACTCGAGCCGCTGTCAGAGTAGATGGCGGTGTTGATGCCCAGGAGCTTGCCAGTTCGATCGACAAGCGCTCCACCGGAGTTGCCGGGGTTGATGGCGGCATCGGTCTGGATGACATCGACGAGAGGGTAGGTGCCGCTCGTGTCGGTGCCGAAATCGGGGAGGGATCGTCCGATCGCCGAGATGACGCCCGATGTCACCGAGTGCTCCAGGCCGAACGGCGACCCGATGGCGACCACCAGCTGGCCTACCTGTGCGTCGGCGGAGTCGCCCAGCGCGATGGTGGGCACGGCGTCGTCGATCCTGACGACGGCTATGTCCGTCTCGGGATCGCGGCCGATCAGCTCGGCGTCGTGGCGGTTGCCCGCCGCGTCCCGGACGACGATCCGGTCGGCGTTCTCAACGACGTGGTTGTTGGTGATGATGTAGGTCCCGCCGCCATCGGCGGACTTGTAGGCCACGCCCGAGCCGTTGCCACTCAGGGGCACGTTCGGATGACCCCGAGGCAGCGAATCGTCCTGCTGCGATCCCTGGGACTGGGGTTTCGCGCTCACGTCGAGGTTGACGACGCTGGGTACGGCGGCGGCAGCCGCCGCGATGACCGGTTCGCTCGTCTTTGAGGGGACTACGGTGACTTTGGCTGGCTGGAGGATT
>JAOUET010000244.1 GCA_029858605.1 Coriobacteriia bacterium
AGGGAGCTCCATGTCTAAGATCATCGCAAGCGCCGCCATCCGAGGCGCATAGAGCTGGGTCGAGAAGGCAGAGGCCCAACTGGCGCAAGCCAAAGAGGCATACGGCGCCGAAACCGTCGTGGAGTTCCCGAACACCGGCTACTTCCTGCCGGTTATCTACGGCCTGACCGGCGAGAAGGTCGAGAAGCTCTCCGACATGGACCGGATCCTGGCCATGTCTCGCGACCTGCTGCCCGAGGTGCCGAGCGAGAAGCTATGGCTTCCCTACCTTGGGCCGACGCTGGACGCGGGGATTGCGACCCTCTTCGCCGAGGAGTGCGTCGAGGCTCTCCGCTACGTGACGAACGAGCCGCCCCCCGTCGACGATTTGTGGCTTGGGGCCGCGGACGACGTCATCATGCGAGCTCGCGGCATCGAGTTCGTGGACGGGACGGCGCCCGGCTTCGCGGCAGTCGTCGGTGCGGCTCCCGACAGCGCGACAGCGGTCAAGCTCGCCCGCGAGATGCAGGAGAAGATGCTCTACGTCTTCATCGCGGGTCATGATGGCGGCCGAAACTTCGCCGAGCAACTCGCCGAGGAAGACGTGCAACTCGGATGGGACACTCGTCTCGTGCCCTTCGCCAAGGAGGTGTCGGGGCACATCTACTCGCTGGGATTCGCGACCCGTGCAGCGATGGCGTTCGGTGGCGTGGAGCCGGGAGATTTCGAGCGCATCCTCCGCTACAACAAGAACCGCGTATTCGCATTCGTGCTCGCGTTGGGCGAGGTCACCGACGAGTGGTACGCAACGGCGGCCGGCGCGATCAGCTACGGCTTCCCCACTATCGCTACGTCCGACATTCCCGAGATACTTCCCACCGGCGTATGCACGTACGAGCACGTGGTCAGCAACATCCCGTGCGAGGAGCTCGTTCAGAAGGCCATCGAGGTACGCGGGCTGAAGATCAAGGTCACCGAAGTACCGGTGCCGGTCTCCTACGGACCCGCCTTCGAGGGCGAGCGCGTGCGCAAGGAGGACATGTTCGCGGAGATGGGCGGCCAGCGCACGACTGCGTTCGAGTGGCTGCGGTCCCTGGACGCTTCCGAGGTCGAGGACGGCAAGATCACCGTCGTCGGTCCGAACCTCGACGAGCTCGAGGAGGGCGCGCAGATACCGCTGGGGATCGTCGTGGAGGTTTCCGGGCGGAAGATGCAGGAAGACTTCGAGTCGGTACTCGAGCGGCAGTTCCACCACCTGCTCAACTTCGCCGAAGGCATCCTGCACATGGGGCAGCGCGACCTCATCTGGATCCGCGTGAGCAAGTCCGGGCGCTCCGCTGGACTCACGCTCGAGCACTTCGGAGAGATCCTGCGAGCCAAGCTACTCGACGATTTCGGCGAGATAGTCGACAAGGTGCAGGTCACCGTCTATTCGGAACAGGCGGCCGTCGACGAGTGGCTGGAGAAGGCGCGTGCGAGCTATGCGAAGCGCGACGAGAGGATGGCCGGCCTGACGGACGATTCGGTCGACGTCTTCTACTCGTGCTCGCTTTGCCAGAGCTTCGCACCGAACCACGTGTGCGTCGTCACGCCCGAGAGGCTTGGGCTGTGCGGCGCCTACAACTGGCTGGACGCGAAGGCGAGCAACGAACTCAATCCGACCGGCCCGAATCAGCCGATCGACAAGGGAGTGGTCGTCGACGACCGGACCGGCCAGTGGTCCGGGATCAACGACTTCGTCAAGCAGGCATCGGGTGGCAACGTCGAACGCATGAGCTGCTACTCGCTGATGATCGACCCGATGACCTCGTGCGGATGCTTCATGTGCATCGTGGCGATCCTGCCGATGTGCAACGGCGTCATGATCGTCAACCGCGAGTACTCGGGCATGACACCCTCGGGCATGAAGTTCTCGACGCTGGCCGGCAGTATCGGCGGCGGCATCCAGATGCCCGGCTTCACCGGAATCGGCCGCAACTACATCATCAGCAAGAAGTTCCTCTCGGCAGAAGGCGGCCTGCCTAGAGTCGTGTGGATGACCAAGGAACTGAAGGAGGCGCTCGCTGAACCGCTCAAGGCCCGTGCCGAGCAACTCGGCATGCCGGACCTTGTCGACAAGATCGCAGACGAGAGCGTCGGCGAGACCGAAGACGTTATCCTCGAGTTCCTGACTTCACACGAGCACCCTGCACTAACGATGGAGCCCTTGATGTAGGAGACGACATACGACGAGCATGGCCGGACACGAGGAGTGAGACTTCATGGCCCTCAGCGGACTCGATATCTTCAAGCAGCTGCCGCAGACCAACTGCGGGGACTGCGGCGTGCCCACCTGCCTTGCGTTTGCGATGAAGCTCGCACAGGGGCAGGCCGAGCTGACGCAGTGCCCACATGTCTCGGAGGAAGCCGCGGCGGCGCTCTC